>DAOVZK010000004.1 GCA_030635145.1 Planctomycetota bacterium
ACTGGATGCCTTCGGAGCAAAAATTTGAAGGGTCGTGGAGTGTTTATACTTGACTCCTCACTCTTCATAGGTGCCACCCAGCCACCCAGAAATTCAATCCGAAACCCGCAATCAGAAATCCCCAATAGCCGGCGGTTACCGACGCCGGCCTTTGCCTTTGCGTTTTTTGTCACGCTGCTTTTTGGTCAGGCGTTTTGAGCGTTGTTTGACTTTCCCCATCATTCCCCCACCAGCCATGTCACCGGATGCCATCTGCTTGGCGAACTTCATTCGCTCGCCCATGCCCATCCCGGCCATCTGTTTCATCATATTCGCAGCCTGCGTGAAACTCTTGACCAATCCGCTGACGTCCTGCGGCTGCTTCCCCGAACCCTTCGCAATTCTCCGCCGTCGCGAGGCCTCAATCACACTCGGGTCTTCACGCTCGGCGAGGGTCATCGAATTAATGATCGCCTCCATGCCCTGCAGTTCGTTGCCTTTGAGCATGTCGAGAGCTTCGGTGTTGGCGCCCATTCCGGGCATCATTTTCATGATGCTTTTCAGCGGGCCCATCTTCTGCATCTGCTTCATCTGACCCATGAAGTCGGTGAGCGTGAACTTGCCCTTGGCCATCTTCTCCTGGAGCTTTTCCTGCTCGTCCTCGTCGAAGGTTTCCTGTGCCTTTTCGACGAGTGAAACGATGTCGCCCATGCCGAGAATGCGCCCAGCCATCCGGTCGGGGTGGAATTCTTCGAGTGCGTCGAGATGTTCGCCGACACCCATGAATTTGATGGGCTTGCCGGTGACGGCCTTGACGCTTAGGGCAGCACCACCGCGTGCGTCGGAGTCGAATTTCGTGAGGATCACACCGTCGAGTTCGAGGCGTGAGTTGAATTCTTTGGCACTGTTGACGGCGTCCTGGCCGGTCATGGCGTCGCAGACGAGATATATCTGGTGCGGATTAACGCTGGAGGCGATATCCTCGGCCTGCTTCATCATGTCTTCGTCGATGTGCAGGCGGCCGGCGGTGTCGATAATTACCACGTCGCAGCCGGTGGATTTGGCGTGGTTGACGGCTTTGCGGGCGACTTTGACGGGATTCTTCTCGCCCTCGATCTTGAAAACGGGCGTATCGACTTGCTCACCGAGTATCGACAGCTGATCGACAGCAGCAGGGCGTTGGAGGTCGCACGCGACCATCATCGGCTTCTTACCCTTGCTGATAAGGTACTTTGCGAGCTTTCCGCATGTGGTGGTTTTACCCGAACCTTGCAGCCCAGCCATCATTATGATCGTCGGTGGGGGCGTGACGAAATAAATCCGCGTATCGACCGGGCCCATGAGGGCGGTCAGCTCATCCTGGACGACTTTGATCATAACTTCGCCCGGATGCAGGGATTGTATTACCTCCATGCCGAGGGCTTTTTGCGTGACATCGTCGCAGAATTGCTTGACGACATGAAAATGGACGTCGGCTTCGAGCAGAGCGGTGCGAACTTCGCCCATCGCATCGCGCACGTTGTCCTCGGATATTCGGCCTCGGCCTGACATCTTACGGAACACGTCGTTAAACTTGTTGGTTAGTGTCTCAAACATGAACGCGACAGGATAACAAATTCCCCCGGCCGTGAAAAGAACTTTGTGCCAATGTTTGCGTTTTGTATGAGCGAGAAATGGCACTTGAAATCTCGCGTGGGCCCTGCGTTAGGGTGTTTCTTGTAGGGGAAATCCTGATTGATAAAAAAGCCGAATTTACGGGGTTATTTGCGGGAATCGTGTTGAAAAGTCGGCGGCGATGCTATACCTTGAGTCGAAGTCTTGTTGGGAAACAAGACTTAAAGATATACCACCCTGTTTGCAGGTATGGTGTTCGATTTTTTCAATTTGTACTGGCCGATTTGATGTCTGTGGTTACTCATTACTTAAAAGGGTTGTGATCAGCGGTGATCTTTGAGTATTACCGGCCGGTTGACAGGTGTTAAATACACCCGACGGGGACGGAGTCTATCTATTTCAAGTTTTACAGAAGGGTAGAAATATGGCAAGTTTAGAAAATGACGATTCAAACAAGCAAGCTACATGCGACAACGCTCAGGAAGAAGCAAACATCTATGAAGATGAAATCAACCTGATGGACTATTTTTTCGTTCTCTGGAAACGAAAATGGTTCATTTTACTGGCGACGCTCTTACCAACATTACTCATTGGTATCGCGTTGTTTGTTTATCCAAGAACCTATAAGGTAACTTATGTTTATGATGTAAACAATTGGGATATTAGTGAAAAAAACTATCGTGTATTATGCAGCAGATTCTACAGCGAAGAGAATTTAAATAAAATAATCGATGACTTAAAAAAAAATAAACTTGATAAATATGCTGAGCAAATAAGAAAAGCCAGTTATTATGAGGTGAAAAAATTTGTTAAGCTTGAAGTATCCCCCCCTTTTGTAGATGTTTATGGATTAAAAGTAACGAATCCTGATCAGCTCGATAAGCTTAGGGGCATGAAGGCATTTTTGCTGGATATGACGATGACAGGAAAACCTCTTAAGGATCTTGGCAAAGTAGCTTTGGTAATAAGGGACAATTTTGAAGAAGTGGCACCCTTGTATATGATCAATGAGCAGTTATTAGCAGACATCAGGGGATATAACAGTCGGCTGGCGAATATCGAAAGCTCCAAGTTTGCATTAGAGCTTGATTTGAAGAATAAGACCGAGATGTTAGCAGAACTAAAAAAAATCGATGTTACAACTTTAGGCAAAAAAGGAGGGGAGATTGTGCTTCAGTTTGATGTTGGTGGGCGAAGTCAATATCTACCATTACCCTATCAGGTACAAGCAATAGAATCAGAGATTGTGGAACTACAAGGAAAATTGAAAGCTGATGTAGCAAACTACAAATATTATAAAGATTTGTTGGACTTGAATGCTAAGGTGCTTGCTGAGTTGAACGGTAAACTAGCTTCCGACAACGACTATACGATAAATCTGTTTGAATTATTTCTGATGGGCCTCACCAGCGAATATAAAAAACAGGAGCTAAAGGATTATTTGGCTTCATATATCAAAAAGATAGAGAATAGAATTTCGGTAGGTGTTCCTGTTTCGGAAAATCCAGGGGTTTATCCTGTCGCTAAGGGTACAGTTAAGAAGAGTGCTATCGTATTTGTGGTAGCATTACTGATGTCAGTATTTGTATCTTTCTTATTGGAAGGTGTTAAAAATAAAAATAAAAAAAGTCAAACCCGGGCTTCGTAGAAACTTAATTTGCCACAGGTGAAGCGTGACGTGAGGTATTGCAAGCTTACAATACGGTATTGCGTACTTACATCGTGGCATTGCATGTTTACAATGTGGTATTGCGTACTTACATCGTGGCATTGCGTGCTTACAATACGGCGTTGCATACTTACAATACGGCATTGCATACTTACATCGTGGCATTGCATACTTACAATGCGGCATTGTAAATTTACATCATGGCATTGCATACTTACATCGTGGCATTGCATACTTACAATACGGCATTGCATACTTACATCGTGACGATGTAAATTGGCAAAACGACAGATAACCTCATCATTTACAGGCGGTTAGCTGCCAAAAGCAGTATTTCTGGCAACTGACTACTTAATATGTAATGCTTTCCGCAAGGGGCGGGGGCGTAATGTTTAACGTTTTTATCGAAAGGAAGTAAATTATGGCAACATTCCCAAGAACAGAATCAGAGGTTTCAGCATTGGCTATGCGTATGATGGCGGGTTATACGGCCCACGCCACCGATTTTCCCAATGCCGACCCCGCAGCTCTGATTACGGCCTTTGGCAATTATACGGGTGCCAAAAACACCCAGACGGATGCTCAAGCCGCTGCTCAGGTAGCTACCGAGGCCAAAGACTCCGTGCTGGAGGCGTTGACAGAAACGATGACAACCCAGTTAAAGCAATCGGAGGTCGATACGAAGGATGACCCTGAGAAGCTGGAGTTTATCGGCTGGAGTCCGAAGTCACCTGCTCAGCCTGTCGATGTTCCCGGCCAGCCGAGAAATCTGGAGACTGTCACGCAGGGTACGGGCGCTTTGTTTCTGGACTGGAAATCGCCTGCCCGTGGCTCAGGCGGCCCGGTTCGAACTTTTGTTGTCGAGCGGCGCGAACAGCCCGAAGGCGGTGGCGAGTTTGGTCAGTGGGCACAGATTTCCATCGCTATTGAAAGCGAGGTAACACTCGGCGGCCAACCCCGCGGCCCACAATTGGAGTACCGCGTTAAGGCAGTTAACACCAGCGGCCAAAGCATCCCCAGCAACACCGTAGCTGTTGTGCTGTAAGAAGAAATCAGCTATCGGCTCCTGAGAGATCGGGAGCCGATAGCTTTCCAAATTAAATGAGATAAAGATATGCAGCAAGTAAAACTAATAACCGTAAATAAAGCCAGCCTCACGAATTAGGATTTCAAAACGAATGGGAAATTTCTTATGAAGGTTGTAATTCATTTTCTATCGGAAAGGGTTGTCAAATTCATATATGTTTTGTAACAGATTTTTATCCCGGAACTCATAGAAAAGCCTTTGGAGCCGAGATCGCATGTAAAAGAATCCGGGATTTATGCGTCAAACAAGGCTATCAAGTGGATGTGCTTACCACCCGTATGGAACAAACTCCAGAAGACTTTCAAAACGGGACTATGACGGAACTGCCCATCCTGGAAGATTACTGCGGCAGAGTCGCCTTTGCTTTGAAAATTTTGTTTCCTTTTGACTTTCTGAGCTACTGGAAAGCTAAAAAATATTTTGCAAAGAACAAACCTGATTTAGTTCATTTCCATAATATCAAATTCCTGGGTTTTGGGCCATTAATTGCGGCGAAAGAAAATAACATTCCCGTTGTGTTTTCCCTGTATGACAACTGGATGTTGTGTCCAAACTACAACCTTGTCAACAAAGGCAAACAAGTCTGTCAGCGGTTTCATGGGTCCCGGTGCATAACTTGCGTTGCTCCATTTAAAAAACCATTAGTTTTTTTCAGAAAGCAGGTCTTTGATCATTTTTTAAAACAGATAGATTTTTTTTTGCTGCTCACCAACGGCGAAAAAAACAAGTTGCTGCAATATGGGATAAAAAAAAGCAGGTTAGGCATCCTTCCCTTGCCTTTATTCGAGGACACTTACAATCCGGATGAAAACGCCATAGAGGCGGACAGCCTGATGTTTGTTGGTCGGATTGATCCTGATAAAGGGCTGCATGTTCTGATCGAAGCGTTGCCGTTTGTACTGCAAAAACACAAGAATATAAAGCTAAAAATAATCGGTGAGCCGCTTGGCGACAGAAAATACATCAACTTTGTGCAAGATCGCATTCGTGTTCTGGGACTTGGAGAATACGTACAGTTTCTGGGAAAAAAGGACGGGGAGGAAATTAAAGACTATCTGCGAAAGACACATATTGTTGTTGTGCCTGAACAATGGGCTATTGCTTGGCCGATTTTTATGACGGAAGCCATGCTTTGGGAAAAAGTGATTGTCGCCAGTGATATCGGAGATGTTTCAGAGTTTATCAAAGACGGACAAACCGGTTATCTAGCCGACCCCCAAGCCCCCAGACATTTTGCCGCAAAAATTATTCAGGCACTAGAGGATGGGCGAATGCTTAACCGCAACGCCAGAACAGCGATTATGGAACTTTGCAACGGACAGCGTATTTTTAAAATACTGTCAGGCATTTATGAAAAAATGCTTTGCAGACCATCTCTATTAGGAGGCGATTAAATGGAAAACACGGTGACTGTGAACAGCCGCGAAATGGTAGGGGTTATCCTGGCTGCGGGAAAAGGCCGGCGTATGTACCCTTGCAGTGAAAATCTTCCCAAACCAATGCTGCCGATATGTGGAAAACCGGTTTTGGTGTATCAGCTGGAGATGATGAAACAACTGGGGATCAAACAAGTTTTTATCGTTATTAAGCATTGCGGTTTTGAAATTGTAAAAAGCATCGGGGATGGGCGGCAGTATGGACTTTCCGTCTGTTTTGTGGAGCAGCACGAGACGCTGGGTATTGCCCATGCCGTCGGGCAACTGGAGGCAAGAATAAATAGCCCATTCCTGCTGTTCCTCGGCGATATTTTCTTCGTTTCGGATAGACTCCATGATATGATCCCGAAAGCCGAAGAAAACATCGGAGGGGTTCTTGCCGCCAAGACGGAAACCGACACGGAGGCCATCAAAAGGAACTATGCCATTTTTACGGAACAAGACGGCCGTACCGTACGGCGTGTTATTGAGAAACCCCGCTATATACAGAATAATCTGAAAGGTTGCGGCCTCTACTGGTTCGATCTGAATATTTTCGACGCCATACGCAGAACCCCCCGCACGGCTATGCGGGATGAATATGAAATTACCGAGGCAATTCAGGTGCTTATCGACGATGGCGTACCGGTTAAGGTATGCAACATTATTCATGAAGACCTAAACCTGACTTGTCCGTATGACCTGCTTCATATCAATATGTATGAACTCAAAAGAAGAAAACTGGATCGATTTATCGGCCAGAACTGTCACATCAGAAATCAAGATCGCATCGTTCGCTCGGTCATCGGCGACAATGTAACAATAGGCACCGACATCGATATCATCAATTCCGTGGTCTTTTCCGATGTTCAGATGGGAAAAGATTCCCCGAGTGTTTTGGAGAATGTCATTGTTACTCCTTCCGGCATTATTCCGATACCGCTTCAGTCTAGAAAGGAACACCAATAATGAAAGCCGTTGTAACCGGTGGTGCAGGGTTTGTCGGAAGTCGCATTGTACATTGCCTTCTGCAACGAAGGGACGTATCCGAAGTTGTCGTACTGGACAATCTAAGCGTCGGAGAAAAATCCAATATTCCAACCGATGCCGTTTTTCAGTGGGGCGACATCCGGGACAAAGACAACTTAAAAAAAATTCTGGACGGAGCCTCTCTTGTTTTCCATAACGCCGCGTTTGTAAGTATTCGAGCATCCTTTGATTTGATCCACCATGATCTGGAAGTCAATGATATCGGTACACTAAACGTACTTGAAACCGCCAGAGACCTGAACATTCCGAAGGTCGTTCTCGCTTCATCGATGGCCGTATACGGGCACCCCATGCAACTGCCGGTAAAAGAGCCGGACGCTGTTATGCCCATCAGTCCTTACGGCTACAGCAAATTAAAGAGTGAATACTACGGTCATTTATTTCGGCAACGATACGGTCTGAAAACGGTCATACTGCGGTATTTCAATACCTACGGAACCAAACAAACCCTTTCTGATTACGTTGGAGTAATCAGCATTTTTATCAATCAGATGTTACAGAACACCCCTATCACAATATTTGGCGACGGTACCCAAACCAGAGATTTTATTCATGTGGAAGATGTCGCCAAGGCGAATATCCTGGCAGCATTCAGTGACGCAGAGGGCATATTTAATGTTGCTTCAGGCCAAGAAATCTCCATCAATCAAATCGTCAAGTGGATTCAGGAAGAGACGGGGTATGACAAGCTGGAGTACAAGGATGCTCCTCCCGGAGAAATATCCCGAATATCGGCGGATATTTCAAAAGCCAGAAAAGAACTTCATTTTGAGCCTGAAGGAAATCTTCAGTCTGTATTACCCGAAATCATTCAATGGTGGAAAGAAAAAAACAAGTGAAAGGAGTCACATGCTAAGGCATATTATCGCACAGTTGAAAAAGAGCATACCCTATCTGGGATGGTTCTTTGGGCAGTTTTTTTACATGCTACGTAAAAAAGGCTTTCGGGCTGCATGGAACTATATCCATACTCTCCTGTTTACAATAGAAGACGGTGTGGGATTACTGATGCCCATATATACTAAAAATCACCGAAAGCTCAAATATCCCAGCCGACTTGAACTTGAAGTAACCACGAAGTGTTTTTTAAAATGTCTCAAGTGTGAACAGACATACTGGGATGAACCCCAGAAGGATCTAACTTACGAACAGTTTCTTCATGTTATGAGTCAGTTCCCAAAACTAAAGACCATCAGTCTGTCAGGGATCGGGCATAACTTCCAAAATCCCGATTTTATGAAAATGGTCAAATATACTACCGGTAAAGGAATTTATACCCAATTTTTTGATACTCTTTTATTGTGGGATGACGAGATTATTGCCGATTTGGTTGATAATTGCGTAGCTAAAATATGGATGTCCATAGACGGGGTCACCCCGGAGGTTGTGGAGAAACTGCAGCGAGGATCCAATTTCAACAAAGTCGTTGGAAACGCTAGGAAACTTATGGAGGAAAAGAAAAAGAAAAAATCCAGGTTTCCAGAGCTCGGCTTTACCGTCGTGGTAACCAAAGACAACGTTCATCAGCTTGCCGATTTCATCGGTTTATTTGAGTCCATTGTGTCGGACGTTCAGGATGTGGTATTCGTACAGTTTATCCGGCTGATTCCGTTTGAGGAAAATGAGTTCCTTATGCCAACCTACGAATCGCTACGGAAAAACCGACTACTGGCCACCGAAGCCGCTCAAAAATCTCCCGTAAAATTCAGGCTGAATTTTGAACATTTCGATTATCTCATCGAGGAAAATAAACTGCCTATCGAATGTTGTACCGCATGGATCGTTCCCTTCCTCACGGTAGACGGAGTTGTGTATCCATGCTGTGCACTGACGGAGGGTAATATGCGGTCATTGGTGGACCCGCACGCATTCGGGAATGTCTTCGAAAAAGACTTTAAAGATATCTATAATTCCAGCAAATTTGTCAAGTTTAGAGAGATGCTGAACAATAAGCAGGTGCCACCGCTGTGTCATTTGTACCGCGATTGCACCGAAATAAAGACGGGGCCGGCCTTGCGAGAAAAACCGTGTTCAAAATGTAACAGTAAATCTGTCACGCTGTCTTAAAGAGAGCGATATATGTTACAAGTGAAATCTCTTATTCGACGATTCCTTGTGCGAATAGGAAATTTTTTGATTCGCCAAACCGTAATTGAACCGGCGGATTACATCGTGTTGCTCAATGGCTCTGTTTATGACCGGGCTCGTGAAGCGGCCGACCTTTACTCGAACAAGTTGGGAAAGAAAATACTGCTGCAGCAATCTTGTAGTCCCTGCGGTTATGATGATATTAGAAAACTAGGGATCGTTTTACTTAACGATTGCCAGATTAATGCGGCCATACTGAATAAACTCGGGGTGCCACAAAGCGATCTGGAGACTACGAAAAAGAAAAGTTTCGGGACTTACGATGAAGCTTTGGCGACGAGAGACCACTTGAAGGAAGCCTCCGCAAGGTCCATTATTCTGGTGACTTC
This sequence comes from Planctomycetota bacterium, assembly GCA_030635145.1. Classification (GTDB taxonomy): domain Bacteria; phylum Planctomycetota; class Phycisphaerae; order SM23-33; family SM23-33; genus DAOVZK01. The sequence goes on from DAOVZK010000004.1 coordinate 9,292, forward strand.
CTGTTTCCATTCCAAAAGGGCGTATTATATCTTTCGAAAAGTTCTCGGGGATTTGCCCGTCAAGCTTATGTGCCAACCTACTCGTTATGATCATATTGACATGAGTAACTGGTGGACCGTGGGATGGCAAAGAAAATGGATTTTCTGGGAATACCTGAAGCTGGTCTATTATACCATTCGGTATTAACTTTTAGCGGGGGAGTTGTCGGCAGATTTGTTTACGTGTGATATAGAAGGAGTTTTCGTTTTGCTTGACCCAAAACCCACAGCGAAGCTGGCTGGAACTGTTGCTCTCGGTAAAAGAATTACTACGAATTTTGTTTATTTCTTAAGCGGAGAACTTGTAGCTAAATTTGTAGGGTATTTGGCCATAGTTTGGATAGCAAGAAAACTGGGAGCTGATAACTTTGGCCGTCTGGGATTTGCAGAATCCTTTTTCAGCTATTTTATTTTCGTTGGCATTGCTGGCGTTGATACCATTGCCACTCGAAATATCGCCAGAAATAAAAATCTAGCTAGTAAGTACATGGGGAATATTATTCTGCTGAAATCGGCGCTTTGTTTGCTGGCGTATGGATTGCTCGCCGTCTTTACTCTTACCCCTGGCCTTTCCCCTGAACTCCGGCGACTTACTCTGTTGTATGGGTTATGTCTTCTGCCCATCGCACTCTCGGCGGAATGGTTGTTTCTGGGTGTTGAAAAGCCGGGCTATATCGGCTTGTTTAGAATACTCCGCGAGCTGCTTTTTCTTGGCGGCGTCTGGGTTGTCTTGCAGCAGTCATTGTCCATTTATTTCATCCCCCTTGCCAGAGTAGTAGCTATGACCGTGGCGAGCCTGTTTTTGCTGGCCTGCATAAAACGGCTGAAAGTTCCGGTGCGTTTGCAGACAAATATGCATCTATGGAAAGAGCTTCTGAAGCAGTCTTTTCCAATACTGACATCGCAACTACTGCTTGTTGTGATGTACACGTTTTCAATTATTCTTCTCGGATTTCTCAACAAAAATGAAGAAGTCGGATATTTTGTTGCCATTCAGAAAATTGTGCTGTTTTCCTTTGGCCTGAGCGGGATTTTCTGGTCTGTTGTTTTTCCTAATACCTCCCGACTTTATCACAGTTCCCGGGAACAGCTTTGTCATTTGCAGGAGGTTGTATCAAGGACAGTGCTAGTTGTCGCGGTGCCACTGGGAATTATCGGTTATATGCTGGCCGACAAAATTGTACCCTTTCTATATGGGCCGGATTATGCAGAGAGTATTCCCGTATTAAAGGTGCTGATATGGATCGCGGCGTTTGGGTTTATAAATAGCATTTTTGCACAAGGATTACTGGCCTGCGATAGTCAGCACTTATTCTTTGTTACCGTTCTTATTCAGACGTTCATTGTGGTGGGGATGGTTATTTTTCTGGTACCCCAACTTGGAGCCGTGGGAGCCTCAATTTCATGGCTCACAGCGGAGGTATGCGGGTTTTTCATATACAAAGCGTTCCACAACAAAACCGTAAAGTTCCCATTCTATCGATATATGGTTAAACCAGTACTTGCCTCGTTATTGATTGTTTTAATTCTAAATTATTTCCAGAACCTCAAATCTATTATTGCGTTTCCTCTATGTTTTGTAGCTTATTTTATTGTTATGTTAATTATCAGAGGGATAAAAATAAGTGAACTGCGGTTGCTCTATACAAATTTTGTGACTAAGTAAAGAAAATATGCGAAATGTCCATGTCCGCCATAAATGATAACAAACTTTGTTCCGGGAGATTATAATTGGGACTTTGTTCATTCTTCATTCTGTCTGTCCTCTTTGTGGTATTAGCCTTTTATTATGTTAAAAGGGACGGTGGTAATCTTATCCAGCCGCATGCCTATTACACCGCAAATGTATTCGTTCTTATGTGTCTTTTTCCCGTATTGCAACTTTATGTTGCAGATATACTTGGAGAAACAAAAGGGATAGCACGCTTCAATCTGATGATTGGCTTGAGCTATTTGTCGTTTTCCGTCGGATTTTTTGTCAAAAAGCAGAAAACCGAAAAATTACTTTCCCACCTAATCAGCAAATTCAACGTGACATCAGTTCCACGCAAGGTTTTGAATGTACACAGCATTCTCATGATTCTGCTTGCCCTTGGGTTATTTGCCTACATGGCCGAAAAAAGCGGAATGGGATTAGTAGCATGGCTGCGTTCTCCGCGAATAGGTTATCAGAACTATCGAGTTGGTTTTGGGCATTTATATGTGGCGTCGATGGCACTACTGAATTTTAGTTTTTTGTTCATCCTGTTTTTTGGCGTTAATAATCTCAAAAAATTACTGGCCGTTACCTCGATATTTATTGTCTCATTGTATTTTTTTGGTAGCAAAGCTCCTATAGTAGCCGTCGTCTTTGAAGCGATGGTTTACTATAATTTTTTCATCAAAAAAATCAGGGCAGCCAAGGTCATTTTGATGTGCCTGCTAATTGCACTCGTTTTTTCTGCAAGTTTTATGTTCTACGGCGACAAAGACGCCAAAGATGCCTTGTCGGTGAGGATTTTGACTTATGCCAGCTATTACGATCATGGGGCAAGATTTTTTGCCGACTTTGACGAGCGATTCGAATATCAGTATGGTAAGGAGTATTTAAGCGGTTATTGGATGTACGTCCCCAGAGCGGTTTACCCACAAAAACCCTACAGCTACGGTGTTGTAAAATACGTGGTCGAGAAATACTACCCCGGTGCTGGTGAAAGTGGACATACTCCTGCTTTTGGTGGACCCGTGGAGGAATACCTGAATTTTGGAATACCGGGTATTATTTGCATCGGTTTTTTTGGGGGATATGTTGCATCGTTGTTTTACGTGTATTTTTTACGCCATAAAAATTTCCTGGGCTTTGTTTTGCTTTCTAACGGCATGGCCTTTTCCATATTCCCGGTGATGTCGTGGGGAGCGTACAAGGTAATATGGTATTTGCTTAACATTGGTTTATTGCTATTTCATAAACAGTTGCTTTTGTTGTCTCGGCCGTCCGCATCTTCAAATGCAGGGTGTCGTCATGGTTTAGAACCGAAGGATAACAACACGTAAAAATCTGCGAATTCTGCATCATTTCACATTATGTCAATTATCGGTGGATACAATCAGAGGAAATTAAAACGTGCAGCCTTGCTGAATCGGATACTCAGTGTCGTTTTTAAACCCTTTTGCAGACATTCTAAAAAACGAGTTGAATCTCCGATATCCAATCCAAAAAAAATTCTTCTCGTTCAATCTCATCTGATTGGTGATCTTGTTATGGCGACGCCCATGCTGCTGGCACTGCGGAAAGCTTATCCCGATGCGAAAATATCTCTGCTCGCCAACGGGTTTGCCGAGGTTTTGCTGGCTGGGTCGTCCATGGTCGACAAAATAATTAACATTAAATTTCCATGGTCTATGCACGACTACAGTTTCAAAAACCTCGCTGGCATATTAAAGACTGTTAAAAAACTTCGAAGAGAAAAGTTTGATTTGGCGATTGATGCACAAATCGACATGAGAAACGCGTTTCTCATGTTTTTGACGGGGGCACGAAGGCGCTTGGGTTATGATATTACGGGTGGTGGTATTTTTTTGACCGACATCCCCGAATTCCCCGACGGCAAGGACAATCTTTTGGATGCCCGGCTTTCAGTTTTGAAGCATTTAGGAGTTGATTGTTCAAACAGAAAAACTGAATTATCAATAGGGGATAAAGCAGACGAATGGGCCGAGTCATATTTGCAGCAGAATAATCTTGAAGAAAATTTGGTGATTGCGATACATCCTGGTGCAAGTGTGCGGGAGAAGCTTTGGCAGCCTGAAAAATTTGCAAAAGTAATCGGTTTTCTGCATTCTCGCGGTTATCAACCAGTCGTTATCGAAGGTCCCGACGACCGGGATATAGTGATATCCGTTATATCACTAACTCACGTTCGGCCGCCGATTGTCAAAATTGGCCTGGGAAATGTAGTGGCCTTTATAAAACGATGCCGCTTGATGATATGCCTTGATAGCGCAGCGGTGCACCTTGCAGCAGCGGTTGGAACCCCGGTAGTTGCCATTTACGGCCCCCACCCTCCAAAACTCACAAAACCTTTTGGCGATAATATTGAAATTCTGTGGGATGAAAATTTTGAATGTCGCCCTTGTGAATATGGGCACTGTAAAAACCCAAAACACAGCTGTATGGCTGCCATACCTGCAGACGCAGTAATTCAGGAAATAGATCAGCAATTAAACCACAAAATCGCCAATCATCTTGAGAAAGATTTCGTTTAATAGCACATGAAGATTTCCATAGTAACAGTTTGTCTTAACAGCGATGAAACAATCGAGGACACTATCAAAAGTGTTCTTGTTCAGAGCTATGATGATATTGAATACATTATCGTTGATGGTGGGTCCACTGATGGGACTTTATCGATTATCGACAAGTATCGGGATAAAATATCAAAATGCGTGTCAGAACCAGACGAGGGGCTCTACGATGCAATGAATAAGGGAACAAAATTGGCAAGTGGTGATCTTATTGCCTTTCTAAATAGTGACGATATATATGACAATAAAGACACGATTGCGGATATGACCAATTTTATACAAACCCGAAAACTGGATGCAGGTTATGGGGATATAAAATACGTAAGTAAGAATAACCCCAATCGGGTGGTGAGATACTGGAAGACTGGCGAGTACAAAAAGGGCTCTTTTCGGCGTGGGTGGGTTATACCGCACCCGGCGTTTTTTTGCCGAAGAGAATATTTTGAACGATATGGTTATTTTGAAAGTAGTTTTAAAATTGCGGCCGACTTCGAATTGATGCTTCGTTTTATTGAAAAAAACCATATCAGAATAGGGTATTTACCCAAAATGATAGCTACAATGCGAGTCGGTGGCGAGTCAACAAACTTAAAAGGCATCATGCGAGGAAACATTGAGATAATGAAATCTTTTCGGATGAACAATATGTATTATTCTCCTATGTTTTTTCTTCGCAAGCCGATACTAAAACTCAGGCAATTAATCTTTCGCAAGGTTCCCTAAGGCAAAATTTGTCGTAAAGGTAATATATTATGCTTTCTGATTATGAATCTCTTGTAACAAACAGAACAGGTTCAATGTTTGATGAAGATGTGCGAGATAATCTTCAGCCTTTAAAAGAACGTATCTGTAACTCGAGAGTTGCCATTATAGGGGCGGCCGGGTCGATAGGCTTTTCTGTGGTCAAAAACATTCTCAGGTTCAAGCCTGCCGGTATGGCGCTTATTGACATAAGTGAGAATAATCTGGTTGAGGTTGTACGCGATTGTAGATCTTCATCCGACCTTATCGTCCCTGATGAGTTTACTGTTCTTCCAGTCGGTTTGGGAAGTACAGAATTTTTGCGTTTTTTCAATGAAAGCAAACCGTTCGACTATATTCTGAATCTCAGTGCCATAAAACATGTACGTTCTGAGAAGAATATTTACTGCCTTATCAGGATGATAGACACTAACGTTAATTATATGGCTGAGTTTCTCGATAAACTGGGATACGGCGTCAAAAAGTTTTTCTCCGTTTCTTCTGACAAGGCGGTCAACCCCGCCAGCCTGATGGGTGCGAGCAAAATGGTGATGGAGAAAATACTGCTTAACCAGAATAAGCATCCATTTTCTACTGCCCGGTTTGCTAATGTTGCTTTTTCCGATGGGAGCCTGCCTTTTGCCTTTCTCAAGAGAATTGAGAAAAGGCAGCCCATTTCATCACCCAGAGATGTAAGGCGTTTTTTTATATCTCACGCCGAGGCGGGGCACATTTGCCTTCTGTCAAGTATGCTTGGAGAAAATGGAGATGTATACTTTCCCGCCCTCAAGCAGGGGTCCGACGAAAAGACTTTTTCTGAAATTGCAGTTAAGCTGTTGGAAAAGCTTGGTTATGAGGCGTATGAATGTTCAAGTGAACAAGAGGCCAGGCAAGATGTTGAAGCCCTTATTGCCAAAAAAAAATGGCCGTGCTTTTTCTTCGACAGCGACACCACCGGGGAAAAAGATTATGAAGAATTTTACGGCGTGGATGAATTGGTCGATTTTGATAAATATAAAAATATAGGGGTAATAAAACAGACATCTGATGGTGTAAACGGCGAAGCTTTGGATGCTTTTCTGCGATTTGTCAAAGACGCCAAATCTAACAGTGGGATCAAGAAGTCTGATTACGTCAAAGAGTTTGAGAAAATCGTTCCCACTCTAACCCATGTCGAAACCGGGAAAAACCTGGATCAGAAAATGTGATTGGAGTTATATCCATGTATGATGTAGTAAAACGTATAGCTGATACAATTTTGGCAACGCTGGGTTTGCTTGTTCTGTCTCCATTTTTGATTCCCGTAATTCTTGTGCTTCGCCTTACAGGTGAGGGGTTGGTCTTTTTCAGGCAGAGGAGACTTGGGCACAACAACAAACCTTTTGGAATCCTGAAATTTGTTACAATGCTGAAAGACAGTCCATCGACGGGCACGATAACAGCATCAAATGATAAGAGGATATTGCCTTTTGGAAAATTTCTCAGGAACACCAAAATCAACGAACTCCCGCAACTTATAAATGTTTTTATTGGTGATATGTCGATAGTGGGGCCGAGGCCCCTGACTGAGGAAGCCTTTGGACTTTACACAGATGATCTCAAACCGTTGATCTACAAATCCCGGCCGGGAGTAACAGGTATTGGTTCGTTGGTTTTTCGGCACGAAGAGAGCATATTGGCGAAATCAGACAAGCCACGCAATCAGTGTTACAAAGAGGATATTTTGCCCGTAAAAGGTGCGTTGGAGGTGTGGTATACAAAGCATAAAAGTCCCTGGGTGGATATCAAGATCGTGATTTTGACAGCTTTTGCTGTGTTTAATCTGGATAAAAATTTGTGTCTCAAATGGTTTAAGGGTTTGCCGATCACCCAGGCCGACCTGGATTTTATGTGAGAAAAATGACATGGCGAAAACGGCATTTATAACCGGGGCATCGGGGTGCATCGGCCGGCAATTGGTAGAAAAGCTTTTGTCTGATGACTGGGAGGTTACAGCATTGCTGATGCCAGGTGAGGATGATCCTTTTACCAAGCAGCCTGCGGTGAGTTCGGTGGTGGGGGATATCCGAAATTTTCCCGCAAAGATGATATCCACGGGAGCGGTAATTTTTCATCTGGCTGCCAAGGTTCATGTTGTTCCCAAGACTTCCGAAGACAGGGAAGATTTTTTTTCTGTCAATCATGAGGGCACCGCACATGTTGCCCGAAATGCCGTTGAGCGGCAAGCAAACGGATTTGTGTTTACCTCCACACTTGCGGTATATGGTGATAGGATTCGCCACCCGAAGTGTGACGAGATGGTGGTACCTGAACCAATTACCATTTACGGTAAGAGCAAGCTCAAGGCAGAAGCCCGTCTGAAAGAGATTCTCGCTGGTAATGTACCCTACGTCATAGTTCGGCCTTGTGCGGTTTATGGGCCAAATGACCGTGGGAATTTCATGTCTCTGGTGGACTGGATTGTCAAAAAAAAGCGTCCTTACCCGCTGGTCGGTGGGGGTAAAATCCATAAAAATGTTTTATCTGTCAGTGATCTGGTTGGGGTATTTGCCTATTTGGGTGAGAATATGGATCGATTAAGTGGGAAAATTTTCAATGTTGCGAATCCTGACTATTTGACAATACGTGAAATAGTTGAAACCATCGCCCGGGCGGGAAATGTTGACATCAAAATAATGAGCATTCCGGGCTGGTTACTGAAATCATTTGCGGTGCTGGGAGATATGATGGGATGGGTGTTGCGAACCGAAATGCCTTTGTCCTCCAGAAAACTCAAGGTCATGACCACAGACACCCTTATTGATACCAGGAAACTGCAACTGGAACTCAAAGATCAGATCAGGTTTACTTCATTTGAAGATGGAATGAGGGAATTGTTGGAAATGTAATTATAGGAAGGTTATACTTTTGATTATGCTTAAGAAAGCTGTATCAAAATTGGTTCAGTTTATGAAAAGGAATTAGCTGAGAACATGCTAAGGAATTGGTGTTCTTCTGTAGGTACAAACATCTATTTTTGAGGGCATCCTTGTATGAGGCCTTCTCAAAATACCAGGGGTTGAAAAAAACATGATCTTTCGATTAAGTTTATTAATAACAAATGCAATTTTGTTAAACCTTGGTTTTCTTATCTCCTTCTGGATAAGGTATGGCCTGCCGTTTCCTGAGCGAAATTTCCTGCCATACAAGAGCAGTTTTGTATTCCTAACGTTGATATATATATCAACGATGGCTTTTTTTAGAGTTTACAAGAGCAGGTTCAGATCGTCGTGGGATTTGTTTAAAAGGGTGTTTTTAGGCTTATTTCTTGGCACATTACTGAGTGTAGTTTTTGTTTATGTTTTTAGAACTAAATGGGGTGCATTTCCAACAAGCATTTTTGCCATTTCATTTTTTGTTAATATGTCCCTGGTTTTCACTGTTGATCGATTAATTTTAAAAGCTCAGAAAAGAATCAAAAAACAGGTGATAATACTTGGTGAGGGCAAAGTAGATGATATTGTCGGCAGAGAGGCGGATGTGGAAAGAAAACGAATCGACCAGATTTCTGAACTGCTGGAGCGGCCGAACATTGACGTAATAGTCGTGAGTGAAAAAATTACTAATGCAGAAAATCTGAATCTGTTACTCTATCTGGAACAAAAGTCAAAAATTGATATCCTGTTCAGCCCTTCTGTTTATATGGGGCTTTTGGTTGATAAAATAAACGGCGACTCTTCTGGCCAGTTGGTGAGTACTTTTATCGGCAGGAAATCCGAGCTTGACGAGTTTTTTATTACAATTCTGGATATTTCGGCCTCGTTGGTCTTGCTGATTTTAGCTGTGGTGCCGATGTTGATTGTTTCTATTTTAATTAAACTCACATCCAGAGGTGCAGTAATCTACAAGCAGAAAAGGGTTGGCAAGGATGGCAAGATATTTACAATATATAAATTTAGGACAATGGTAGAAGATGCAGAAGAAAAGGTTGGCTTCTTACCAGCCACCAAAGATGATCCTAGGGTGACAAAATTAGGAAAAAGCTTACGAAGGCTCCGTCTGGATGAACTCCCACAGTTGTTCAACATATTGCGGGGCGAAATGAGCCTTGTGGGGCCGAGACCTGAAAATCTTCATCGGGTGAGCAAGCACAAAGCATTCCAAGGCATAAGACTTGCGGTTAAGCCGGGGCTTACCGGGCTGGCTCAAATCAGAAGTTTTTATGATTTGCATCCCGGGCACAAAGTAAAATATGATTATTTATATATTCAAAGGAGGTCTTTTTTGTTGAATCTGTATATCATGGCAAAAACGATCCCCGTTGTGCTGTTAATGAAAGGTCAATAAGCTTCGTGCACAGAGCGATTCTATTATTGCATCACTTTGTAAATCACTAATTTTTTTCCTTCTTCATCCCGCTTATCTACCCACACGGAATATCTTTCCTGTAGTTCCCGAAATTTCCGAACTGCCCCATCGAATTTTGGCATTTGGCCTTTATCTTCATCATTCACAATTTTGACTATATATTTGGCCTGCCCAGGTGCCGTGCCGGTACAGATCAATCCTTTTCGCTCCGCATAGAAGGCTATGCGACTATCTGGGGTAATCACCAAGTCGCCAGGATTGCTATTTTCCCTTAGCCACATTGCCGCATCTTTATAACCTTGTTTCTCTATGCGAACAGGCCGGAGTAGTTTAGGTAAGCAGACGCCTATACTAATGAAAAACAAAATAACAAACCACGAAAGCCATTCCTTCTTTTCTCTTTCCTTATTCAATGGAAAGACACTCTCTAGCCAGCTTCCGATAATATGTAAACCAACGGGAATATAAAAAATCGTTAACGTTATTAATGGTAGCGTCCATCTTTTACTTAAAATTTCCTGGATATAACAATACCGTAGAGTTGCCATTGTTATATTTGCCAGTACAAACGCAGTTATCAGGAACCACTCTGCATACTCAGCATTATTTCTGAACCGATAGCACAACCCTATCATCAACGCTGGTATAAAAATCCACATCAGGTTTTCGCAAATTGTTTTGGATATTTTGCCCAAAGCATCCAAAACATCGCCACGTATAATTTCTGCTGTATTGTAATTTAAACTGACAGTGTTTACTTTTGGGGTATCATTTTTGCATGGCTGAGTATTCATGGAAAGAGATGTTGTAATACGTTTTACTGTAGGGGGGATAATTCTGCCTGTGCATTTCATGTATGGTATTGCTGGTATGATAAAACCACCAAGTAGTAATATGAGTGCAAAGACATTTTTGCATCTGGAGATTTTCCACAGGCTTGGTTTGAGCATACTCATCGCTGCCCACAAAAGAGCATACACAACCAGCTGTACACTTTCAGGACGTATCAGATATCCTAAACCCGAACTCAAGCCAACTAGGCCGAAAGCCCACCACTTTCCAGACTTGGCAGCCCAAAGCAAAAAGCAAAATCCCGTAGCCAGGAACAAAAGGTACGGCCATTCTCTGACCACGTCACACACAAATTCCGCAGGATAAGGCAGAAAGATTAATATCAGGAGTGCCCAGAAACTGTTTTTGCTCCCTACTAATAATTTTCCTATAAAGTACAAGGGTATTATTGCCAGCACCCTGCATAGTAGTGAGACGCTTTGGGCAGAGTATATCCAGGTAAAGACTGATGGAGTGACACCAAATAGCATTAAAAATTTATGCCCCATGAGAATCAGAAATGGATATCCCGGTGGGTGTGTTTTAATTATTTCGACGGGGTTATCAGCTAATTGTTGAGCACGCTCAATATAAAACACGCCGTCTTGGGAAATCATGACCGTTCTTGAGATCATGTAGATACCCAAGGCCAGTGTGATTAGCACAAGAACTGAAATTCGGGTGAAGTCATTCCAGCTTCCAAATATATTCGCGAGCTTGCCCCTGCGACAGATCGCGGGGGCGTCTGTTGCGAAATCAACATGGGTATGAGAAATGGATTTACCTTGTTCTGTGCCCATTAATATCCGTTCTTGTCCCTTTAATTATGCGGTAAGCTAATCGTCGTGTTGCCGCGGGTGTTTTTCCGGGCTGTCGATTTTGCGAATACGCAATGTATTCAGAGAAGTTAATCATTTTTGTGGAGAGTGTCAAAACAATTGCGGTTATTAAGAATGGAAATGCTTCCGCTGCAACTTGGCACCCTCGCTGGTCTTGCTTCTTGAAAACGATATGCTGAGTTGATAGCAGCGGCCCAGCTACATCTTATGCAGTGCGGGTGGCTCCCGGCGGTGATAAAATCGAGCGGTATTGGCCAGAAAATATGACACGGTTGCCAAAACGGTAACCGTGTTTTTTTGTGGGTACTTATGGGTGTTTGTGAGCAAATCGGCGTGGCATTGTGGCGTAAATGGCACAAAATTTGAGGATCGCTCGATAAAGACAGTTGTAAGCACAGCTGCCAGTCTGTAGAATATTCAAGATTTTGGACGGGTTGTCAGGCCGGTAAATTCCCCAAAATCGCCAATTTTCGATGAAAATCAAATAAAACGTACCCACAAAGAAGGAGCAGAACATGCCGAAGCGGGATGACATTAACAAGGTATTGATTATCGGTTCAGGGCCTATCGTAATTGGTCAGGCTTGCGAGTTTGATTATTCCGGTACGCAGGCGTGCAAGGCACTTCGCGAGTGCGGATACGAAATCGTGCTGGTCAACTCGAACCCGGCCACCATCATGACCGACCCCGGCACAGCCGACGTTACATACATCGAACCGCTGAACGTCGAGACGATCACGAAGATCATCGCCAAGGAACGTCCCGACGCATTGCTGCCGAACCTTGGTGGACAGGTTGGGCTGAACCTTTCCAGCGAATTGCACAAGGCGGGAGTCCTCGAAAAATACGGCGTCAAAGTTATTGGCGTTCAGATCGACGCCATCGAACGCGGGGAAGACCGCATCGAATTTAAGAAGGCGATGGCGGAGCTGAATATCGAAGTCGCCGCCAGCACAGCCGTCTACACTATTGAAGACGCCGAAAAAATCGCCGCTGACCTTGGATATCCCGTGGTTGTTCGCCCGGCCTACACGATGGGCGGAAAGGGCGGGGGCCTGGTTTACAATGTCGACGAACTCCGCGTTATCGCTTCCCGCGGGCTTGCGGCCAGCATGATCGGGCAGATCCTCATCGAAGAATCCGTCCTCGGCTGGGAAGAGCTGGAGCTGGAAGTCGTCCGCGACGCCAAGGGCCAGATGATTACCGTTTGCTTCATCGAAAACGTCGATCCCATGGGCGTGCATACGGGCGATTCTTTCTGTACAGCCCCGATGCTCACCATCAGCAAAGAGCTGCAGGAGCGGCTGCAGGATTATTCGTATCGCATCGTTGAGGCCATCAAGGTTATCGGCGGAACTAACGTACAGTTCGCACACGATCCCGAGACCGGCCGCGTGGTTGTAATCGAAATCAATCCGCGAACGTCGCGAAGTTCGGCCCTTGCGTCCAAGGCCACCGGTTTTCCGATCGCGCTTGTTTCGTCGAAGCTGGCGTCGGGCATGACGATGGACGAGATTCCGTACTGGCGTGACGGAACGCTGGAAAAATATACACCGTCGGGCGATTATGTTGTCGTGAAGTTTGCTCGCTGGGCGTTTGAAAAGTTCAAAGGTGCCGAAGACAAACTTGGCACGCAGATGAAGGCCGTCGGCGAGGCGATGTCGATTGGCAAGAACTACAAAGAGGCGTTCCAGAAGGCGATTCGTTCGCTCGAGATCGGCCGGGCCGGACTCGGGTTCGCCAAGGACTTCAACAAAAAGTCGCTCGATGAACTCATGGACATGCTGCGATATCCAACGAGCGAGCGGCAGTTCGTTATGTACGAAGCCATCCGCAAAGGTGCAACCGTTGAGATGCTCCACGATAAAACGAAGATCAAAGCATGGTTCATCGAGCAGATGATAGAACTCGTGGCCGTCGACGAAAAAATCGTCGCGTGCAAGGATAAAAAGATCTCCGACGAATTGCTGACCGAAGCGAAAAAAGACGGGTTTGCCGACAAGTATATCGCGATGATTCTTGGCGTACCGGAAAAAGACATCCGCGAGCGGCGAATCGCACTCGGTGTTGTCGAAGGCTGGGAGCCGGTACCGGTTTCGGGCGTTGATGACGCAGCGTATTATTTTTCCACGTACAACGCACCGGATCAGGTTTCGTCGACCGACAACAAGAAGATCATGATCCTCGGTGGCGGGCCGAACAGAATCGGGCAGGGCATCGAATTCGATTACTGCTGCGTCCACGCCGCTTTTGCCGCGCGCGACGCCGGGATCGAAACCATCATGATCAACTGCAACCCCGAAACCGTCTCGACAGACTACGACACCTCCGACAAGCTGTACTTTGAACCGCTGACTGTTGAGGATGTCTTGAGCATTTACGCGAAGGAAAAACCCGATGGCGTCATTTGCCAGTTCGGTGGTCAGACTCCGTTGAATCTTGCCCAGCAGCTGGAAGACGCCGGGGTCAAAATCCTCGGTACAAGCCCGGCTACCATCGAGCTTGCCGAAGACCGCGACTTGTTCCTCGCCAAGATGAACAAGCTCGACATTCCCATGCCTCCCGGTGCGATGGCGAGCAATCTTGACGAAGCGCTTATCGCCGCCGCGACTATTGGATATCCGCTGATGCTGCGTCCGTCGTTTGTTCTTGGCGGGCGTGGGATGGAAGTTATCTACGACGAGCAAATGCTGCGAGACTACATCGCCGCCGCCGTCGGTGTGACGCCCGAACGACCGATTCTCATCGACAAGTTCCTCGACAACGCACTCGAAGTCGAAGCCGACGCCATCGCTGACGGTACCGATGTTTTTATTCCCGCGATTATGGAGCATATCGAACTGGCGGGCGTGCACTCTGGCGACTCGGCCTGCGTGCTGCCTCCGATTTCCGTGCCCGAAAAACACCTCGCTACGATTCAGGACTACACCAAACGCATCGCGCAGGAATTCGGAGTCGTCGGGCTGATGAACATGCAATACGCCATCGCAGACGACATCGTCTATGTGCTGGAGGCCAACCCGCGTGCCAGCCGAACCGTGCCGCTGGTTTCCAAGGTCTGTGCAATTCCGATGGCCCGCATTGCGACGGAGATTATGCTTGGCAAGAAAATCGCCGACATGAACCTCACGCACAAAACCATCCCGCACTACGGTGTCAAAGAGGCCGTCTTCCCGTTTTCGATGTTCCCCGAGGTCGACCCGCTGTTGGGCCCGGAAATGCGATCGACGGGCGAGGTGCTCGGCATGGCGAGCGATTTCGGCACGGCGTTTTTCAAGTCGCAGGAAGGCGCATCGCAAACGCTTCCGCTTAAAGGCACTGTGCTGATTACGATTGCCCGGAAAGACCAACCGGCCGCCATCGAAACCGCGAAGAAGTTTGCCGAACTCGGTTTCGAGATCAAGGCCACCGAAGGTACGCAAAAGTTCCTTGCGGATAACGGCATAACCACGACGCGGATTAATAAGGAACACGAAGGCCGCCCGAACATTACCGATGCGATCACGAACGGCGAGATTCAGCTGGTGATCAATACTCCCATCGGCCGGGCCGGTACGCAAGACGACTCCTACATCCGCAAGGCTGCCATCAAACGCAGCGTGCCGTATATCACGACATTGACAGCTGCACTCGCCGCCGCCGAAGGAATAAAATCCTGCCAAAAAGCACTCGGCGAAGTAAAATCGCTACAGGAGTACCACGCAGATATCCACTAGGTCGTACACGACCGCCAATAGAAGCGGCTGAGCAATTGAATAGAACGTATCAAGCGTGTGAGGTAACTTGTTGGAAATTAAACGAACAACCATCATCGTGGTTTTTTTGCTGGCCGGTTGCCACTTGACTGGCTGTGGTGAGGGTGGCGGAATTCAGTACGCCGCCTCCAAGGAACTGGCCAAGCTCAAGGATGCCAAAATTTCCGAAAGTAGCGGGCTGGCGTATGGGCGTATCAACGAAGGTGTTTTCTGGACGCACAACGACTCGGGCGGGCAGCCGCGGATTTTCGCGATTCGCCCGGACGGCACGACAGCTGCGACTGTTAACGTCAGTGGAGCCAAAAATATCGATTGGGAAGACATCTGCTCGTTTACCATCGACAAAAAATCGTACCTGCTGATCGCCGACACCGGTGACAACTCGAAAAATCGCAAGTTCGTCACGCTCTATCTTATCGATGAGCCTAGGCTCAATCTTAAAAAGTCTAACCAACGGCTGGCTGCACCGCTTGTGCAGAAAATCAACATCACCTACGCCGCCGGGCCTGACGATTGCGAAGCCATCGCCGTTGACCCAACCAGCAAAACCGTTGTCATCGCCACCAAGGGCAGCAAGCGGGTCTACCTGCTGGAGCTGAAATTGCCCGCGGCGCCAGCGAAAGCACCCACGACAAAACCCGCGAGCAAAACGCCCGCGGCAAAACTCGCCGACGAAACCGTCGTTCTGAAACCCGCGGGGAAGTTGGCTGGTTTAAGTTTTACGCCCACCGGCATGGATATTTCTCCTGACGGGCGTAGAGCGGTGGTGGTGACGTATTTGTGGGGATACGAATACACGCGCGCCGCTGACGAATCATGGCCCGCCGCATTTGCTCGCAAACCGCGGGTTGTATTCTTGCCGATGCGAAAGCAGGGCGAGTCGATTTGTTTCGGCCCCGACGGACGAAGCCTGTACCTTACCAGCGAAAAAACTCCGACCCCACTGATCGAAATTCGCGCTAAACCCGAAACGAAATCTCCGCGTTTGCTTGACAACAAGGCGCCAAACACGCAGAATATGCAAAAACCGGCTGGGAAAAGTTCACCAGCAACGCCGTGAAAGCATAAGGGTTTACTATGCCGCGACTGAAACTCTCGCAACATCCAACATATCGGAAGATTCTGGCATCGCTGATTGGTGTTGCGGTGGGGGGCTTTTTGTTGCTGCTGCTGCGAATGACGATCTTGGCACCGGCGGAGAATCCGGCGATACGACCCGACAATCAACCAACACCGATAGCTGCTGCCCCTGACGCATCTAAAGACGCCCCCGATAAGCAACCGGCAGCTCCCGAGCCGTCCGAGACTACTATCGCACCACACTCCGAAACAGAAGTTACTCATCCTGCAGAACCACCTGCCCCAAATGCCCCGCCCAAAGAGCATATCGTGATTGTGGATGCGGAAGTGTCGCAGGAGGATAAAATTGCGGACACAAAACCTGCGCCAGAGGCGGGGGCTCCGAAAGCTAAACCGTCGAAGGCTGACGAACTATTAAAGCAGGGTGGGGAAAAACTCGCCGCCGGAAAAACCGACGAAGCGATTGCGATTTTTCGGCAGGTGGTGAAGCTCGAACCGGATAATCCTGCGATTTTGCGAGAGCTGGCGATGGGGTTGCTGGTGGCTGAAAAGCATAAAGAATCGGTGGGCGTCTACAAAAAAATCATCGAGCTTGATCCGACGGACGATAAGGCACGCTACAACTTGGCGACGAGTTTGTTGCGAATGCGAGACTACTACGAGGCTGAGAAAATCTACCAGGATTTGCTGCGTCGAGACCCCGAAAATATAAAAATTCTCTCCAATCTCGGGACGCTTTACTACGTGAAGGGCAAACTTGCCTACGCCGCCGAGCACTGGGGTAAAGTCGTGAAACTCGACCCCAAAAACGCCGATGCCCACACGACGCTCGGTGAGGTTTTTATTGATCTTACGAGATATGACGAGGCGATGAAGCAATACTCCGCCGCCGCCGCTCTGCAACCGAAAAATCCTGACGCATGGTTGAACATGGCGATTGCGGCACACAAGGCTGGTAGCTGTGGGCGGGCGCTGACGGGAATCGAACGGGCGATAAAACTTGACCCCAAAAACGCGAGAACCTTCGCCATTCGCGGCGACATTTTTATCGACATATATCGCTCACCCGCCAACAAGGACAACACCGCACTCGACCGCGCGTTGGAATCCTGGGAGCAAAGCCTTAAAATCAGACCCGACCAGAAAGTTCTGACCCAGCGGTTGGAGTTTTATCGCAATCTCCGGAAAAACGCGACGGCGACGACCAAACCCGCGGAATAGCCTCTACTTCATCCCGAACATTTCTTCTTTGAGGTCGAGATAGTAGATGTAGTTTTCCGGTGAAACATCGGGCGGGCAGCGGTGGTCGCAGAACGGGATATATCCGCCGCGCTCGACAATTTCCACGAGCGATTCCATATACGCTTTGATCGCTTCGGGACCTTTTGCCATCTCCATTTTATTGAACCCGCCCATAATCCGCAGATCTTTTCCGAATTCTTTCAGCAAGGCAGCGGGATGTCCACCACCGTTAACTTCAAACGGGAAAAGAGTGTTAATACCATTATCAAGAAAATGTTTCAGGATCGGCCGGACATCTCCATCGCAGTCGGTGTACCAGATATCTATTCCGTGAGCCTTGAGTTTTTTGTTGATACGTGCATATCGCGGGGCGACGACCTTCTCGAAGAAGTCAACTGTGACAATGGGGCCGTTCTTAAAGCAGATGTCCTCCCAGCCGCTGGCGTAATCAAAATCAATTTCACCCAGCACCTGGTCGAGAAAATTTTCCACGAGCTGGCAGCAGGTTTCGACCATGTCTTCGACCATGTCAGGATAATCAAAACACGCATACGCCAACCCCTCAAACGTAAGAATGTCACGTACTCTTCCAATCATGGAACCACAGTAAACACCCAGAGGGTAGTCGCGGTCTGTGGGGTGCTGTTTTTTCAGAGCTTCAACGTCAATGATTCTTTTGGGATTATCAACGCGCATTTTTTCTTCTTTGACGCGTTTCCAATCTTCGTCTGTCACAATAGGACTCTTGAGATAATGTGGAATCGTGTCATGCCCATCGTTTGGAACTTCGGCAAGCAATCCGTTGGAATTTTGCACGATTTTTGTTTTTCCGGTAACTTCGATAACTTTTTCTTCGAATCTTGGTGATAACCAGCAGTTACCAGCTACAATCTCAATGCGATCGAAATTGAAAAAGATATCCGCCTGCTCATTGCTGGTTATTCCGTTATCGCGAAAGATATCCCAGGACTCAAAATTTTCATTCCAGTACCCGAACTCCATGTTGAAGCATCGATCCACGGGTTTGTAGTGCATCTGGTTGTTGAACCGCTCGCGGTCGGTCATGGTGCCTTTCCATTTCGGGCGAATGGGCGTTATGGACATGAGAGTCTCCTGGTAATGTGTTGATGTAAAATGTATATTTTTTTGGGAAATTTAATAGACAAGTTTTAGCTGAATTTATTGGTAAATGGAATGGGTGGCAGTAAAATAACAATGTGCCAAAGTAAGATGAGGCATAAATTCTGTATTGTGCTTATCGGCCCTTATAGCGAGAGTTATTATGGAAATAATTTCGATAGAAGACATTAATCCTGTGGTAAGGATGGTAAATTTCACTGCTCCCTTATCGGGTACTGTTTGGGGTCCGCGTTTAATTTTCGATTTTGAGCTTATCTGCGTTGTTAAGGGCCGGTTTGAATACACCACCGGGGAAACCACTACCCCCTTAAATCCGGGTGATGTACTTGTGATTTATCCGTGCCTTGAGCATACGGTAGGTAAAATTGACGACGGCCAGCGAGGGTTGTGGAGTTGCATTCACTGTGAACTGTCGGATAAAGGCGCCTGGGTAGAGGGCGATTATCAGCTGGCGTTGGAACCGGCGTATGTAACGCATACACCAAGTGGCGGGGGGCTGGTAGATTTGTTCCGCCAAGCTGCCCATGCCTTTGCCGGACAAGGCCGATACAGCAAAGAAATCGTCTCGTCACTTGTTCGCTCGATCTGGTTACGTCTTGCCGAGCAGTGGGTCGAAGGCGGAAGCACCCAGCTGTCGGGACGGATGGAAAAAATGATGGAATATCTTCGCGAGCATCTGGGGGATCCGGTTTCGCGATTGGATTTGGCGAGGAAGTTTGACCTGACTCCGCAGCACGTCAATTCGCTGTTCCGCAAGGAGCTGGGAATTACACCGGGCGAATTTTTGCAGCGAGAACGTGTCCGCCACGCGGCGTTTCTGCTTAAAGATGAGAAGATGAGCGTGCGCGATGTTGCCGCCGCCGTGGGGTTTTGCGATCAGTTCTACTTTTCGCGCGTCTTTAAAAACATTACCGGTGTTTCGCCCAGCCAAGCGTAAGCGGCGCGTCAGTGGGGTGTCTTGCGACGCGCGCGGGTTTTGCTGCGACATCAGTTACCGGCCTACAGGTACGAGCGGTTTTCGTCTTGAGACGTTTGATCCCCGGTGTTTTTTGCATGCAGGATAAAGTTGCGGCCTTCTTCGTCATTGATTTGTTTGAAAACGTCGCAGTAGAGGCACATCAATAATTTGCTTGCAGGTGTTCCCGTATGCGGTTTTCCCTCGCAAAGCGTACCCGGGACAGTCCAGCAGAATCGTCCGGCGTGGGTTCCCTTGTTGGTACCGTCGTGTTTGGAAGACTTCGCGGCAGGGCAGATACCAAACTCGTCGATGGCATGGCCTTCAGAGTGCCGGCCACAATTTTTCAACTCCCAGCAGTTTTGACGATTCATGTCATTCCCTTACAAAATACGAAAAATAACCCCTAATCCGACCTACTGTAAGTATCGGATTGAAATGCGAAAAAACATGTGTCTTTTTTATTTTATCTCGTTTTTTTGCGTGGAGATACGGCGATTTTCGTGCCATGATAAATCGGCCGAGTTAAAGAGATGTGTTGCGTAAGAACTGCGGGATAGCTGGTTTAGCGTCGGGGGCTTTGCGGCGAGGCCGGGAGAATATCGCAAGGCATACCAGCGTGGTGTGTGCGATTACTTCCAGCACTTCTTCGGCCCCTTTTTCCCACAGCCGTTCATCGGGAATAAACTCCAGCAGGTGCGCGTCCATACCTTGCGTAATCGTGTAAAAAATCCCGAGAATCACCAGCATGGTCACGACAGCTTGTGATGTGAGGTAATCGCTCAGTTGCTTGAATTGCAGCCACGCCACCAGCAGCAAAAGTGGCGGGGCGGTGTAGACCAAGACGTTCGTGCCGGAAAAATGCAGTTCGCGGCAGAAGAATACCCCCGCCAGAATTGCCAGCCAACCCCAGTAGGGGCGACGTTGTATGAACCATCGCACAGCTGCAATTGCAGCTCCCAAACCTGTAACGACGACAGCGACGTTTTCCCAGCAGGTTAACCATGTTTCTGTCATTGTTGGCCGGTATGTGACAAAAAACCATACGATCCCAGCCGAGATTATCACCGGAATCAGCAACGCCCACCAGTAAATCGCCCTGAGGTCGAACACCAGAATTTGCGCAAGCTGCCCCAGTCGGCGGCGATGCGGATTTAACTGCTCGGGAGATGTCATGTAATCATTACTTTCTGTTTCGGGTGGCGGATGCGGGGCGTTCGGATTTTACGTATCCGAATTTTTCACCATCGGGGGGATTATTGGCGGGGCGGTTTTCTCGAACATTCGCGCCGCCCGCAGCAATGTCGATTCGCTAAGCACGGGGCCTATCAGCTGCAACCCGATGGGGAGATTGTCGCTGCTGAGCCCGGCCGGTAGCGTAATGCCCGGTAACCCCGCGAGATTCGCACTGATTGTGTAGATATCCGAAAGGTACATCTCCAGCGGATTGTCGGTTTTTTCGCCCAGCTTAAACGCCGTCGTCGGAGTCGTCGGAGCCAGCAAAATGTCGCACGACTTAAACGCTTCGACAAAATCGTCCGCGATCAGGCGGCGAACTTTCAGCGCCTTGTTGTAGTACGCGTCGTAGTATCCGCTGGACAGTGCATATGTTCCGAGCATGATGCGGCGTTTGACTTCCTCACCGAGCGATTCTTTTCGCGATTTGCTGTACAGCTCGAGGATCCCGTCGACGTTTTCGCCCGTGCGGTGCCCGTAATGCACACCGTCGAAGCGTGCTAAGTTGCTGCTGCACTCGGCGGTGCATACGATGTAGTAGCACGAGACGGCGAACGAGCTCATTTTTCCGTCGGCGTCGATATCGATTCTGCTGTGCGGGAGCGAGACGTCTACGATTTCGGCCCCGAGCGATTTGTAGGTTTCGATGGCTGCCGTGATCGCCGCCCGCGTATCGGGGGCGATGGCGCCTTCGTTTTCGAGGAAAAATTCCTTCGGTAGTCCGATTCGCAGCCCTTTGATTGGGGTTTCGATATCGGCGAGGTAGTCGGGGACGTCGTTTGGCAGCGATGTTGCGTCATGCGGGTCGTACCCGGAAATTACGCCTGTCAGCAGGGCGGCATCGGTGACGGTTCTCCCCAGTGGGCCGATCTGGTCTAGGCTCGATCCGAAGGCGACTAATCCGTATCGGCTGACACGTCCGTAGGTTGGCTTGAACCCGACACACCCGCAGAAACTTGCCGGCTGGCGAATCGATCCGCCCGTGTCGCTACCCAGTGCAGCTGCGCACATACGGCTGGCAACGGCGGCGGCGGAACCTCCGCTGCTACCACCCGGAACGCGGCCGATGTCCCATGGGTTTCGCGTCGGGGCGAATCCGCTGTTTTCCGTCGACGAGCCCATGGCGAATTCGTCCATGTTGCATTTTCCCAAAATTACCGCCCCGGCGTCGTGGAGTTTTTTCACAGCTGTTGCCGTGTACGGTGCCTGGAAATTTTCGAGGTATCGTGACGCACACGTCGTATGCCCGTAGGTTGTGCAGAGGTTGTCTTTGATGGCGATTGGCACACCGGCTAGCGGGCCGGGATTCTCCCCAGCTGCGATTTTCGCATCGATTTGCTTGGCACGATCCAAGGCGGCGTCGGTGTAAATTTCGTTATACGCCCCGAGCTTTCCGTCGAGTTTCGTGATGGCGTTGAGATATTCCTGCGTCGCCTGGACGGACGTTGTTTCACCGCTGCGGATGTCAGCGGCCAGCTGCGTTGCCGAAAGTTCTATAAGCCCGCTCATGACCCTGCCCCCAGCACCTTCGTGACCCTGAAGAAATCGCCCTCACGATCGGGAGCGTTTTTAAGCGCCTCGTCGGGGGTAAGCGACTCGTGTGGGATGTCGGCGGCGAGAATGTTTTTGAGTTCGACGGCGTGTACCATCGGGGTGACGTTTTCGGTGTCCAGCTCTTGAAGTTTGTCGAAGTATTGCAGCACATCCGTCAGCTGTCCGGGAAAGGTACGCATCTCTTCGTCGGTAAGTTCGATTCTGCTGAGTTTTCCGATGTGGCGAACCACGTCGGCGTCAATTTTTTGCGACATTTTTTATCTCCAGAGTCTCCACAATCGTAAGCACTCACACTCTTTTTCCTGTTAATCCAGTTGTTTTTTTTGACAGGATTACAGGATTAACTACGAATTATTAAAAAGAAAACAAGAATAAAAGCTATTAACTGCTAACTGCAAACACCACAGCAACGAATACAAATTCCTATGTAAATTAATCCTGATTAACAGGATTTTTAAAGCCTATATTATATCCTGTTATCCTGTCAAAATTTTGTGTGAATGATTAACCACAATCGCTACAACGCGTCTATCTGTTTTTCGGGCGACTCCCGCAGAAAGATATCATTGCGATATCGGGCGAAAAGTCAACCACCGGAGTATGTTTGGTAGTGCATATGGTTTAATTTTGGTTCTTCCGCGAATAATGGGGCAGGTGGTTCTCGCATGTCATTGCGAGCGTAGCGAAGCAATCTCGATTCTCGTATCTTGGATTGCCGCGTCGCTGCGCTCCTCGCAATGACAAATTATCCCAGGCTATGAGAAATTTCGACTTCGCAAACTTCGGCTACTCCGCTCAAAATGACACGAATTGCTGTTGCCTGCTATTTACTTCCCACTATTCGCGGATGAACCTTTAATTTTCACTAACGATCAAACGAAGTCCGATGGCTTAATAAAGATGTTTTGATTAGCTTTTGAGAGCCTACCCTTTAATTATAAGTAATTGTTGACGTAGCACAAATGTTAGGATATCCTTTTCGGGAGTCGGGCGGGCCCTGATTGGGTCGCCAATAAGACATGAAGGAATTGATTGCATGCCGAAAGGTGAAAACATAGAAGTCGAAGCTGTTGTCAAAAAATCGCTACCCAACGCGATGTTCAAGTTGGAGATAGAGATTGGCGAGAATAAGCACGAGATTATCGGTCTGATTTCAGGGCGTATGCGGCGTAACTATATCCGTATCACACCCGGTGATCGCGTTCTTGTCGAAATGAGCCCCTACGACCTGACAAAAGGCAGAATCGTCTACCGCCAAAAGTAATCCGTTTTTTACTCCCCGATTTTCACTCCCGCGCCTTTCGCACCCTTTTTTCGCTGCTCTGGAACTCCGTCTATTCGTTCAGCAAGGGCTGTTTTTTCGCCATCACGCGATTTTTGTATTCGCGTGCGACGATTATCTCTCGCAGCTGTTGCGGTGTTTCAAAGTCGATGTTGGTTTCGATCCAGTATCGTCCGATGAATTTTGCAGCATGGGCGTCGGATGTGTTTACTATCGGGAGCGACAATTGCTTCCCCGCCTGATGTGCCAGCACGGCATTACGCGGAGAATGGTTCGGAGTCAGTCCTTCCATGGCGTCGGGGAGGGTGGAGCTTTTCAGGAACTCGTCGGCACCGGTCCAGCGGTAGGGGTGGGCGACGATGGTGAGGCAGTCGGATTTTTTTGCGTGGGCGATGATGGCTTCCGGGTCGGTAATGAACAAAAATGAAGCGTCCGTGGTTCCGAGAATCAAAATGTGCGAAATCCCCTCGCCCTCATCGTGATGATGAGTCAGTTCCAAACCGGGAAAAATTTTGATCTTCGGATGCCGCTTCTGCATGAAGGCGATATCTTGCGGAGACCATAGCGCGTCGTGCTCGGTTAAGAAAACCGCGTCGTATTTTTCCTCGACGAGGCGGGCGAGCATTTCGTCGGGGGTGTTGACGGCACAGAGGCTAAAGCGTGATGTGTGGCAGTGCAGTTCAACTTTCATTGCAGGGCGTTCCTTCGGTTTGTGTTGGCTTCCATTCTCAAGTGATTCTATCGAAAGAATTCATGGTTATCAATCAGGAAAATATTTGGAAAATATTCGGAAAAAACTCCGGCTTTTTGTACGTTTTTGACGATATTGAAAGTAAGCGTTGATTCTGGGAAGTATGGAGGACGCTATGATGCAGCAAAAGATGTTTACAATTATAGCGAGCGTTTGGGAGGCGATGGTTTTAGCCTCCGGAATTTTAATACTGCTGTACGCTTCATGGAAAATTTTGTAGCGAAGTTTGCAGGCAGCATCAAACGGGTAAACGTTCAAACTCTTTTTCCTGTTAATCCAGTTGTTTTTTTTGACAGGATTACAGGATTAACTACGAATTATTAAAAAGAAACAAGAACAAAAGCTACTAACTGCAAACAACCTCACAAAGAATACAAATTTCTATGTAAATTAATCCTGATTAACAGGATTTTTTAGCCTATATTCTATCCTGTTATCCTGTCAAAATTTTGTGTGAAATGGTTACTCAAACGGAAAAGACTTTTGAGAATCGCTCTAGCCATTGTATTTGCGGACTATGTCCGGTAGCTCCATGATTCTCTGGATGCGGTGGGCGGGTTTGTATCGTGTGCTGGAATACCGCTTCACCGGATCTTTAAGAACTGAGACCATCCCCATTTTGTTCGATCCCGAGATATCCGTCCGCGGAGTATCACCGACGAACATGGTGTTTTGCGGTTCTGCCTGAGCCTCATCCAACGCCATCTGAAAGATTTTGCGGTTTGGTTTCTTGAACTTCGTGTTGCACGAGTAGATTCGTATCGGCAGGATGTCCAGGAGGTTTTCGGTTTGCAGGTGCTGGTCTAAAACTTCACCGGGAATGAACGTATTGGATACTATGACGAGTTTTATTCCGTCGTCCAGAAATCGCTGGAGCATTTCGCGGGTACCGGGTTCGACTGAGGCTCGCTGGCGGAGCGGCTCGTACCACAGCCTGCAGAGTTCCAGCAGCTGTTCGTGTGTCAGCTCGAGGTTCATTTTTCGGCAGACTTTTGCCATGATGTCGCGAGAATTAAACTCGCGCCTGCTTATCGCCGACAGTACCACATGCATTCGGATCGCCATTAAATTGCGGCGATGATATGCGCGAAACGACGGGGCTGGCAAGCCTCGCTCAAGGAGGTAATCGTGCGCCAGCTTTGCGCCTCTGTGGAACATGGTTATCACATTGACTTTCCCGAAATCAACCAGCGTATCACCGAGGTCGAAGAAAATTGCCTTTATTCGTTTCGCCATTGTCCTGTATTCTGTGTTCTGTAAAAATCCTCAAATCGTAAGCGTTTACGCTCTTTTTCCTGTTCATCAAATTACTATTTTTGACAAGATAACAGGAAAGCTTGCATCAGACCATACACAGATAGAGCATGTTTTGCAATAGTGGTGATTTTGGGCGGGGCGCAAAATTAGGCGCAGGCGACGTGTTTGAGATCGTTTAGCAAAAACGACTTGGGAATGATGGGCAACTCTATTTGCCGAATTTTACAGCTGTTGGTTGTCCAGCAAGTTTCGTTTTTGATCAGAATTACTCGGGTGAGAACTTCGGGGTTGTTTTGCGACAGAAAATCGAGAATTTCCCAGCTCTTGTCTCCGGGGACGTCCATGAAGATTGTATCGAAGTCTTCGGCGCTGACGGATCTCAGGGTGGGGAGATTGTTTTTCGCCGGGTCGTCTAAAAAAAGGTTAAGGGCAGCCCGACTCGTAAGAGCCATTGTTGCGGCTGCCCCGCAACCAGTCAAGATTTCAGAAACCAGAATCCCGATCGTCATCGAGTCGTCAATTACCAGCACATTCTGGTCTGTGAGGTTTCTGTGATTTGCATTTTTTGTATTTTTTTCACTTTTTTTACTAAGAGTCATCATTTTTCCGTCTCGCACATCAACAGGCGTTCTGTGTTTATCACGCTGCCTGTCTGACGGTTTTATTTTTTCGCAGCCGCTGCATCACCGATTTGTGACGCAAGCAGACAGCTGACTCGCTTATGTGGTACACCCCCGAGATTTCCTTGTACGTCATACGCTCGGCGTAGATCATAAGCAGCAGTTCGCGGTCCTGTTTGTTGATCTGCCGCAGAATTTTGCTGCAAAACTCGCGGGTCTCCAGCATTTTCAGCGCCTGATTCGAGGACGGGTCGGGTGTTTCGATGTCTACCCCTGCCATGTCGATGGTGCGGACGGTGCTGTCGGCACGGCGTAAGATGCCGTCTTTTCGCATTTCGTCGATGGCGAGGAACATTGCCTTAGTTGAGGCGAAGCGGTCGAACGGCACACCGCGTGACGGGTCAAACACCCGCGCAGCAAGGGTCAGCCCCAAATACGCATAACTGTGAAGATCGTCGAGTCCCACCCAATTGTACCGGCGGAACAGTCTTCGCGAAATCTGATCAGCCATCGCGACATGCTCTCTGGCGAGCATGAGATATTCGTTCGGATTTTTATCTGGCGTTTGCATGGTAGAACCATCCTGATTTTAAATTTGGCGAGCGCTCTGCGGCTCGCTTCCTTGATGATTGTCGAAGTGGGGAGCAACTACTTGAGGGGATTACGGCAAAAAAAAATAAAAAACTGCTCAATGCCGAGAATCTTGCATAAGTCTTTTTGTTGGAACTAATTAGAAGCAGTGCCTGTGACCCATTTGGGGCAAATAAGGCCCACCGGCTACAATTTTTTTCCGCCGCCTTGCTGCAATCCCCCCGGTTTTTGCCGAATATTCCCGAAGATCCACGAAATACAAATAAGCAACCCCGAGTTTTGGGGGTTGTTCTTTACACGGTGGGTATTGGGCGTTTAGGATACCGGCATGGAAAACACATTGAAGAAAGAAACGCGAATGTCGCGCACCACGCAGCGGAAGTTTTTGGTACTGGTATTAGTTGGTATTTTGGGTGTTTGTGTGGGGGTCGCATGGTACATGACCGTTCGCATAGACGCACCAACGCATCAGGGCACCGAAATAATGCAGGACATTCGGGTGCGTAAGCTGCTGTCGTTTTGGGGTGAGCAAAAGACATACCACCAGCACTACCTTGTCTATCAGCGTGTGGGTGGTAAGCTCGTATTAGTCGGTTGGAGATTCAAGTATCGTGGGCTGAACTCTGACCCCCGAAAAGGGTTTGTCGGTGGGGACATAAGCTGGAAGGGTGGAACAACGAGAAGTTCATGGACACTGACTAACGGATTGGACAAGGGGACGTATGAAAGCAATTTCATGCGAGTGGTGGAAGGTAAGTATGTCCCGATAATGTTAGCATCGATTGAGCTTGACGGTGGCAACCTGCAGGTTCAGCAGAATCTTAAAGGACAGGAATTAAGCACGGTGAGCGAAATTCCCGACAACTACATACCCGAAGGTACGCTATCGCTGGTGTATCGCGAAGTGGCTAATCGGAAGACTCACGCGAAATTCAAAATGATTTTCGACAATCTCGCTCCCGTCGGTGGTAAGCCCAGGTTTGGAGCAGTGGGTGTTCGCTACCTTCATCCCCCCAAGGACGACCCTGCCGGATCGGTTCTTGAGGTCAAGCATATCGTGCTGGGGTCGGTGGCAACGGATCAGGTGGTGCTGGACGCGGATGGTAACATTGTCGGGGAGAACGGTGAAGGTATGGTTGTCGCTCCGGTATCTGCGCAAGAATTCGCCATGGTATTTCCCATACATGCGAGATCTTTAAATGGATTAGCGATGACGTATCCAAATATCACAAACCCCGATACCGTCCCAAAGGTAACTGTCGATGGGCAGGGCGATACCCCGGGCGGCGAATAGTGTGCCCGACGCCGATTGCGTGTACCTAGCCTCTGGTGCTTGACGCTTTTTTCAAAAAATTTTCGAGCAGCTGTTCCTGGCGGGCGTGCATTTTTTTTGCTTTTGCGGGTGTCGTGTCGTCGTACCCGATAACATGCAACAGCCCATGCGTTACATACAGCAGCAGTTCTCGCTGCGCGGTATGAGCGTATTTTTTTGCTTCTCGGACGGCGACATCGCTGCAGACGATTAGCTCGGCGGTGAGATTTTCGCCCGGTTCGCCAAGGTCGAAGCTGATAACGTCGGTGGCCCCGCTGTGATTGAGAAATTTGCGGTTCATCCTGCTCATTTCGCGTGAAGCGACGACGGCGATGTCCACTTCGTCGAATTCGACTTTTTCCGCGGCGGCGACAAAATCCACCAGCTGCGAAATTCGCTTTCGCGGTATTCGCATTGCCTTGCTGCGAGATACGATGGTCAGTAAAGTCTTGCGAGGGATTTTTTTATTGCTCATGGCGGCAGGATATCCGGTCGGCTGTGATCATTCAAGCAAACCCCGAAAATTGCTCTGGGCTTTGGGCGATTTTTTGCTTCCCACTGCGACATTGGATAGTGCAAGCATCGCTGAAATCGTTTAGATTATTCGCATAATGAAACAGTCATGCCAAAATTCCGAGAGCAACTCGCATCCCAGCTGGGCCTTGCCGTACGAAACACTCGTTCCCGCTGATCGCTCGAAACGCAGGTTGGCGAGGGGGTTGCGAATAGCAGCGTACGTGCTATTTTTAGCGGCGATGATTATTCCGATCGTTCAGCTGGAATCGACGGTGCTTCGCAATCAGCGCAGGGCCCGCGGGTACGACACGAGGTTGCAGGAAAATCGCCTGACGGAAAAGGACATTCGCAAGGGTCGCCCCAAGGCAACCAAGGGTGCGGTGAATCGGTGGCGGACAGCTGTCCATGAGTTTTGGGACGGGAAGAATATCTACCTGTCGTCGGAGCAGAAAACAGACCAACTTGCAGCTGCGACGGCGGCTGGGAAAAAAGCGGATGAAGTCGGAAAAGTCGCCCTGCATCCGAACATGCCGTTCGTGGTGATTTTGCTGACGCCGTTTTTGTACCTTCCGATGTGGGCGGGGGGGCTTGTGTTTACGATAGTAAAAGTACTGGTCGTTCTTGTCGCACTCCTCGCCGCCGTCCGAGTGGTCGACCATCGCGAGCTGCGAATGCCCGACTGGATTGTGGGCCTTGGTATTGTGTGGTGGCTGACGGGAATGACGGGTGACATCCAGCACGCCAATACCAACGGTTTTGTGCTGGGGGCGATTGTGTTTCATCTCTGGTTGTACCGCCGCGGAAAAGACCTGACAGCTGGGGTGTTACTCGCCCTGGCGATCTGCATAAAAATGACGCCGGCACTGTTCGTGCTGTACTGGATTTACCAGCGTAACTGGAAACTTTTGCGCAGCTGCCTCGGAGCGGGGATTTTATTCGCGGTGATCATCCCAGCTGTGCTCGTCGGGCCCTCGCGTTATCGCGAACTGACGACAACATGGTATCAGAACCTCATCAAACCCGGGCTGGTCAAAGGCGCGTGGTATCCCATCCACATAAACCAGAGTATCCCCGGTGTTGTCAGCAGATATTTGCTCGGCGGACAGCCGGGCGGTGATATTAACTGGAATCCGGATGACACCTCGTACGAAAACGTAAAAAATCACAAGTGGATCGCCGTGGCTTCGCTTGATCCGCAGGTAGTCAAGCGGATAATTCAGGGGCTGCAGGTTTGTGTCGTGGTTTTGATGGGCTGGGCGATAGGGTGGCGGAAACTTCCGCGGGATGATGGGCGACGGGGGCTGCACTACGCGATGGTGCTGGCGGGAATTCTGTTGTTGAACCAACGCAGCTGGGGGCATCATGCAGCCATACTCTTGCCGGGTTTTCTCGCCGTGTGGTATGCGGTTGCGTTTGGAAATT
This sequence comes from Planctomycetota bacterium, assembly GCA_030635145.1. Lineage (GTDB taxonomy): Bacteria > Planctomycetota > Phycisphaerae > SM23-33 > SM23-33 > DAOVZK01. The sequence continues at coordinate 39,086 of DAOVZK010000004.1, forward strand.
TCACGCGGCGGCGCAGGCTCGTCACGCTTATAATGATTATACTTTGCGGAGCGATATCGTGGTTGTCCACGGGCGAGTTGACCGTGCTGTACGGAAAGTTGGCCGGGATGGAAAAACCGCAGGCTAAGGAATTTGCAGATTATATCGTAGCGTACGGCACCAAGTTTACGGTTTTTCTGCTGCTGTTTATCACAGCTGCGGTGCTTGCTTTGGGGATGAAAAAGTCCGATCCGCCTTACTCTTCCCAGCGGCAGAAACTTTGATATTCCGCCCGATTTTGTGGCGTTTTTTCCACGCAGCTTGGCGGGGCTTGGGGTAAATCTGGGTAAAAAAAACGGTGCTGGAGGAGGGGAGTCCAGCACCGAAAACTCGGTTACCTTTTGGAGGATTGCATAACCGAGGAGCCTAACTCTATGATAGCTATCAAGTTCGATTGCGTCAATAAAAAACCAAATTTTTTTTGCCCCGATTTGGAGTAATTTTTACCACAGCCAGAATCAGGCTGAGTTGCTTAAGAATCGTCCTAGCAAGAGGTTAGGGCAGGATGTGTTAGGTTTTTTTGGGGAGGGCTGGGGGAAACTTATCGCAGCAAAAAGGCCATCACTGAGGATGGCCTTTAAGATATCTATTTTAAACCCGGCGAAGCCTTACGCTTCTGCTTCAGGGGTCCAGTTTCGTTTGACGGGTTTTTCGATCAGCCCATTGCGAATCGCCTTGGCTGAAACGTTAATACGCACAACTTTACCGTCTATGACAGCTCTTACACGCTGCATATTGGCCTTGAATTTGCGTTTGGTTCTACCGGTTGTCTTGACACCAACACCACCGAGACGCTTGGCCTTACCACGAGTTGTAATCGACCGGCCTGCTGATGTTTTCTTACCTGTTATTGGACATACACGCGACATATTTTAGCTCCTGTACTTTCACCCCGCAAACAAAGCGAGGGCGAAGTATTGTACACCTATCAAATTTAACTGCAAGTGCAATTTTACCTTTTTCGCTTAAAAATCCGAAAGACGAAACCCTAAATCCTAAACAATATCGAATCTTTAAAATCCAAAATATTCAAAACAGAATTTCCGGATTTTCCAGCCGTTGCTGTTCTGAATTTTGGTAATTTGAATTTCTTATTTGTTTCGATTTTCGCTATTCGGATTTCGTGTTTCAGTAGTTAATCTTCCGCTTTTTCTTTTTTGTTGTTGGCGATGATCTGCTGCTGCACGTTTCCGGGAACTGCTTCGTAGTGCGACAGTTCCATTGTGTAGCTTCCCTGTCCGCCGGTAACACTTCGCAGCTGGGAGTTATATTGCATAACTTCGGCCAGCGGTGCTTGTGCTTTTACGCAGACGATATTACCAGGCAGCGAGTCCTGCCCGAGAATTCTTCCGCGACGAGACGAAAGGTCGCTGGCGATGTCGCCGATGAAATTCGCCGGAACCGTAATTTCCATATCCACAAACGGTTCGAGCAGGGCGGGTTTTGCTTTTTGTACGGCATCGATAAACGCCCACTTACCGGCGGCACGGAAGGCAACTTCCTTCGAGTCGACCGGGTGATGCTTACCGTCGTAGACGCTGACGCGGATGTCCTGCATCGGATAACCCGCGATGGCGCCGGTGCCGATTACATCAACAATGCCTTTTTCGATCGCCGGTAGGTACTGCCTCGGAATCGACTCGCCAAATAAAGCGTTGACAAATTCAAAACCGGCACCTGATTCGAGGGGTTCAACCCGCAGATAAACCTCACCGAACTGGCCCGCACCACCGGTCTGCTTTTTGTGACGGTGATGACCTTCGGCCTTGGCGGTGATTGTTTCCTTGTAGGGAATCTTCGGAGGCTTGGTGTCGACTTCAAGATTGAAGCGAATTTTCATTTTCGACAGAATCATTCGCAGGTGCAAATCGCCGATTCCGCTGATGACAGTTTCGTGAGTTTCAGCATCGCGAGAGGCCACGAATGTAGGGTCTTCGTCGGTGAGGCGGTGCAGGGCTTCGGAAATCTTCTGCTCGTCGCCACGCGATTTTGGAGTCGCCGCCAGCGAGAACATCGGGGTCGGAACGGGCGGCATTGCACGGTACATCTCACCAGCCGCATTGTGAAGCACGTCGCCGCAGGAAATATCTTCGACTTTCGCCAGTGCGATGATCTCGCCGGTGACGGCCAACTTTACTTCCTTGGTTTCTGCGCCTTGTACCTTGAATATGTGCCCGATCTTTGCGGATTTTTTGGTGTCACGCAGATGGTACGTGCTGTCTGATGCCACTTTACCCTGCAGCACGCGAATCCACGCCAACTTACCCACGAACGGGTCGGTGGTAATCTTAAACGCCTGGCCGATGAAGGGTTTTTCCATGTCGGTTTCGACGGGGACTTCTTCGGCGTCTTCGTCTTTACTGTTCATTATCGGCAAACCGGGAACGCTACCCGGGGCGGGGAACAGACGGCAGATCGAGTCCATAAATTCCGCTACGCCCACGCCCTTAGTTGCCGACGTGAAGTAGACCGGGATGATTGATCCTTCGATCATAGCCGATGCGAAGGCGGCACCGAGTTTTTCGGCGGGAATTTCCTCACCACCGAGGTACGCTTCCATCATTTCCTCGTCGGACTCGATAATGCTTTCGACCAGCTGCGTGTGTGCGTCGGCAACGTCGCCGAAATCAGACTCACCGCTGTCGCTGAGGAAGCAATTGATGACGCTCGAACCACTACCGGTCGGAAGGTTCATTGTCTTGCAGGCCGAGCCGAAAGTTTCGCTGAGATGGCCCATCAAGTCGGCGAGGTCGACATTGTCGGCACCGATTTTATTTACGACGAACACTATCGGCATTCCCAACTCCTGGGCCGCCTTGACCATTCGTCGCGTGTTGACTTCGATACCAGCCGCCGCCGACACAACCACAACCGCCGTGTCCGCACCAGCCATCGACGTCAACGCGCCACCGATAAAGTCCGGGTAACCAGGGGTATCGATGATGTTGATCGTCTTGTCTGCGTTTTCGACAAACGCAAGGGCAGGGTCGATGGAGTGCTGACGCTGTTTTTCCAGATCGCTTGAATCGAGAATACTCGTTTTATCGTTAATCGAACCGAGGCGGGTCGTTACCTTGGTGGCGAAAAGCATTGCCTCGCCAAGAGTGGTCTTTCCGGCACCACCGTGCCCTAAAAGTACAATGTTGCGAATATCCGCTGGTTTCGATGCTGGCATTTCAGTCTCCAAATTAAACGATTGTGGGGCCTGTATATCGAGGTCCCTCTACTGTGAATCTTGTCTATGCATTCTCCAAAAATTTTCCACTATTGCATGCAACGTTGCGAAGTACAGCTTTTCCCTCGGCGTTGCGGAACGGGTAATCATACGGGTTTTGAACGCAGTATCAAGAGAAAATCCGGTTTGGTTTGCGACTTGTCCCATATGTGGTATACTCCCGGTGAGGCAGGATATTTGGTAAGCGTTCACCCCCTTTTTCCTGTTAATCAAAAATTTTTACCGAAGTTTATATTAAACAATCTTTTTTTGACAGGATTACAGGATTAACTATAAATTATTGAAAAAGAAAACCAGAATAACAGCCACCAACTGCAAACAACCTTACGAAGAACACAAATTCCTATATAAATCAATCCTGATTAACAGGATTTTTTAACCTATATCCTATCCTGTTATCCTGTCAAAATTTTCACGTGAACTATTACGACATTGGAAGCACCAAATCAACAACCCGACACGCAAATAAAAGTCCCGCTGGGGGCGAATGAGCCGATCCTTGCGCTGGGGGCAGAGCTAAAGTCCACCGTCTGCCTACTCGAAGGAAACACCGCAACGATTTCCCCGGATGTCGGGCATCTTGCTGAGCCGTCGCATTACCGGCGGTTCGTTGGCGAAGTTCAGCGGTTAACGGAGCTTGCCACCCGCGATATCGGCGTTGTTGCGTACGATTCTCACCCCGAATACGCGGCGAGTCGCTATGGGCTGGCGAAATTTCCCGGCCGCCACCTGACTGCTGTCCAGCATCATCACGCCCATATCGCCGCCTGCATGGCCGAGAACGGTATCACCGGCAAAACCGTCGGCATTGCCTGCGACGGAACCGGATACGGAACCGACGGAACGATCTGGGGGTGCGAGGTGCTGCTCGCCGACGAAGCGTCGTTCCGGCGAGTGGGGCATTTGCGACAGTTTCGGCTTGTCGGTGGCGACTCAGCCGCCATCGAAACCTTCCGCCCAGCTTTGGGGCTGCTGACAGAAACGTTCGGTGCAGATTTCTTCGAATCTCCAAACGCTGCGAGCATAACCAGCAGAATCGATCCCAAAACGCTGGAGATTACCAAAGCGCGATTGTTGGGTGGGGGCGGGCAGGGTGCCGGCGTTATCGCCGCCGGTGCTGCCGGTGCCGGTTCTGGTGTAAAGACGTCGAGCCTCGGGCGACTTTTCGACGCCGCCGCGTTTATTCTCGGAATCTGCGACCGAAACGACACCGAAGCCGCCGCACCAATCGCACTGCAATCCGCCGCCGAGCAATGCGAATCAGCCGACGCTTTTCCCTGGGAGCTTCACCAAACCGCGAACGGTACGACTGTGATGGATTTTGCACCGATGATCCGCGAAATGGCGACGAGTGCTGCTCGCGAAAACCCGCAAGTCTCGGCGATGCGGTTCCACAAAACAATCGCCGAAATGCTGACCGCCTGTGCGATCCAAACCTGCGCCGCCGCCGACGTCGGCCGCGTTGTGCTGTCCGGTGGATGCTTCGTGAACAAACTTTTGACGTCATTGCTCACAGATTTATTGCGCCAAGCCGGGCAAAAAGTGTATGTTCACAATAAGCTCTCACCCGGTGACGCCTGCGTGTCGCTCGGCCAGAGCATCGTCGCCGCCGGACGGCTGAGAAATTTGAACCACGGCCCGGTAGCACCGGTGGCGATAACCGGCAACGCCGGTGGTAATAAATAGACGCAGATTAACACGGATTGTTCTCTGTCATCCTCGCGCATGCGGGGATCCAGCTCCTTTTCTTCCGCTGTCATTGCGAGGCGACCGAAGGGAGGCGCGGCAATCTATTGCCTCTGTCATCCTCCCGTACGGGGGGATCCAGTTCGTTTCTTGTTTGTCATCCTCGACCCCGATCGAGGATCCAGGGGATGTAGGACGACGCGAGGAATTTCCCTGGATTCCAGCTTTCGCTGGAATGACACAGGGGAGAAACAAGACATGCTTCTGCGAGCAGAAACATGGCACCCGGCTACTTGCTCTCCGACTTGCCCTTCTCTGAGCATTAAGTGAAGGTCGCTGAGTACTGAGTGAAGGTCGCTGAGCACTGAGTGAAGGTCGCTGAGTACTGAGTGAAGGTCTCTGAGCACTAAGTGAAGCTCGCTGAGCACTAAGTGAAGGTCGCTGAGCACTAAGTGAAGGTCGCTGAGCACTAAGTGAAGGTCGCTGAGCACTAAGTGAAGGTCGCTGAGCACTGAGTGAAGGTCTCTGAGCACTCAAACAAAGCCAAAATCTTCTGATAAAAGAGCCCTAATGCCCCTAAAAAGCTGTATTTACGGCATTTTCTCCCGAAAATAGCCCGCGAGCCGCGGTGGGTCGTCGCACGGCGGTGCGACCGCAGCGATTATTGCCTCCGCGGTGGCATTATTAAAGAACCCCGAAGGGGTGCTCAGAGTTTAGCCGGGGTGCGTAAGCCCCCGGTAAAAAAGCCTCCCAAAATAAACCAGCCCCGAAGGGGCGGCAGGTCGTAGCACGACAGGCAAATAATTCTGTCGCCCCTTCGGGGCTTATTTTCTAACAACATCGATCCGGGGGTTCCGCTTCGCTTCACCCCCGGCTAAATCCTTAACGCCCTTCCAGGGCTTGCGGTCATCCTTGCGTTTTTTACTAACACCGCCTTAAGGCGGTGTCATTCCCTGCTGACTTGCTGCAATCATATTATCAGGCCTTGACAAAATATCAGTAAAACCATAGATTCACCGTTGTATCGGGTGATTATGTCAATGCCAAATAGCGGGAAGGTCGGGAAATGAAAAAAGCTGACATGGAGGCGCATCAATCGCTATATGAGAACTTGATAAAAAAAGCAATAGTGGCTGAATGCGAGGGTCTCTATACTCAAACAGTTGAGTTGGCACTTGCTTCCTGGGATTATGTTGACGGAATGATCCAGTATGAGCGTAAGTATAAAAACAATGATTTCAGTAGCATTCGGGGCATAGATTTGATTCTCAAGTATGCGCCCTTGCTTCTGGATTTCCCAAACCTAGATAAGTTGGAAGGCCTCCTCAAGGCTTGCCGTCGAATTGAGAAAAATACCTCCGAGTGTCTTGCTGATAAACTTTCTGAGGCCAGATCACTTCTGCGTACTTCTCACCGTTTGTGGAATCACATCGAAAAGAATCCCGACACAAGACAGGACCAAATTAGAAAAAAACTGGGGGGACAACAAAAGCAATGGGATTCGATAGTGCAGAAATGGGAGCAAATGGGGTTGCTCCAACGTATACCAAAAAATGGCTCTTACCTATTATCTCTTTCCACAAGGCTTGGCCAATTGATTGTTGGCAAATGTTCGTCCTGTGGCGAAATTACAGAGGCTCCAAAAGCTATGTTGTTGGAAAAAATTACTTGCCCCCAATGCAATAACACCGCTTGGTTTGTTATCACTTCTACAAAAATTGATGCTAATACAAAGGGATAATTTATGACTTATATATTAATGTTATTTATAGGATTGGTGGGGGGGGGACTCTGTGTATGGTTGTACATACAGGGAATACGTTTAAAGCTCAAAGAACAGAAACGGCAACAGGACAAACAAGTACAAAGAATTCAGGCTACCCTTCAAGGAATAAAAGCCAAGCAGCTGGAATTTGACCAGTTTGCAGCAAAAGTTGTCTCATACAATGAATTGGCAAGTGAGAACAAAATCCTTAAACGTGATTTGCAAAATGTTGATGTGAACCTGCGGAAACTTCAACTCGATACTGAGTTGCAACGACAAACACAAGGGACACTAGATCAGCGGATCAAAGACTTGGGAAGTAGATATCTGAAGGAAAATGTCAAGTGGGTTGGCACCTCATTGACGCCAAATAATTTCGTCGCCTGCAAGCAACGTCTGCAGAAAGTCATCGAGCGGTGTCGTGCAATAGATTTTAGCGTTCCCACAGATGATGAGAGTGATTTGTTGGCAAGCCTGAAAGAGGATTACGAAAAGATCGTTCGCGCTGCTTTTGAACGTGAAGAACAGATTCGCATAAAAGCTCAAATTCGTGAGGAGCGACGACTCCAGACCGCCATTAAAAGCGAGCTTGAACAATTGGATCGTGAGCGTGAGGCGATTAAAGTGGCACTGGAAAAAGCTCTTGCTGAAGCCAAGGATCAGCACAGTGAAGAAGTTGAGCGATTGAGGGCCAGATTAGCAGAGGCAGAAGCAAAATCACAGCGGGCAATCTCTCGTGCCCAGATCACCAAGGCTGGTTATGTGTATGTTATTACCAACATAGGGTCGTTTGGAGAAGATATATTCAAGGTAGGAATGACACGGAGGGATGATCCAACGATTCGAGTCAGAGAACTGGGTAGCGCATCTGTCCCGTTCCCGTTTGACGTGCATATGATGATTTCCTGTGATGATGCCCCTAAGCTTGAGAACATCATACATCGGGAACTGCATAGGCTGCGAATTAATAAAGCTAACCCTCGCAAAGAGTTCTTCAAGACTGATATTGAAACGATCCGTCAGATTGTGGAAAAAAACCACGGTGAAGTGGAGTACGTTGCGGATCCAGAGGCCCTTGAGTATCGCCAAAGCCTCGAAATGTCAGCCGAAGATCAAGAGTTTATCGAAAGCGTATATGATGCGATAGAAGACGAAAGCGAAACCATAGTTGATGAGGGCTAAGTATCTAAACCGCAAGGCGGGTAGCGAGGATAAACCGTGGAACTTCTTTTCGCTTCGATAGATGGTGAGGAATGAGATTGCTCCTTGCGATCACACCCAGTATAATGGCAGAACCGTGGCCATCCCTACGGGCTGACCATGCCACCCAGAAAAAGGTTATGCCACCCGAACAATTGAAAATCGTAAATTGAAAATAGGAAATAGGAAATTGAAAATATGTGCCTCGCTGTACCCGGAAAAATAATCGAAATTATTCACGCAAGTGACGCTAAGGAACCCACAGACTCGGCTACCGGTGCTACTGGTGCCTCCGGTGCCACCGGCGGCGTCGGGCCGTTGGGGGTGGTGGATTTTCAGGGCAGCAGGGTAGAGGCATCGCTGGCGATGACCCCAGGTGTCGGCGTTGGAGACTGGGTGCTCGTCCACGCCGGGTTTGCCATCGCGCAGCTGGACGACGAAGAAGCACAAGCAACATTTGAATCCATCGCAGAGGCGATGATTGAACCGGAAAATCCTAAAAGCTAATCTCTAAATACTAAACAAACACGAAATCCAAATGTTGAAATACGAAAAAAGAAAAACACACCTACGGCTGCAAAAAATTCCTGAAACCAAAAAATCTTGCATACTCTACTTGTAGTTTTGGATTTTGATTTTCCTATTTTGAATTTGTTTAGGGTTTAGAGGTTAGGATTTCGTATTTTAGAACTTGTGATCCTGTCAAAAAAAATTAGAAAAAGAGTGTTAATACTTATAAAAGATGCAGAGTGATCTTCTTACCAATCTAAACGAATCGCAGCGTGACGCGGTGCAGCATGTCGACGGGCCGCTGTTGGTGCTAGCCGGGGCGGGGTCGGGCAAAACGCGCGTAATTACGCGGCGGGTTGCGTATCTTGTGCAGCAGGGCATCCCCGCCCGCAACGTGCTTGCGATTACCTTCACCAACAAAGCTGCCGAGGAGATGCGCCAACGCGTCGCCGAGCTGAACACCCCTTACGGATCGACGGTCTGCACTTTTCACGCGTTGTGTGCACGGTTGTTGCGGGAGTTTTCGCAGGAGGCGGGGTTGGCACAGAACTATTCGATTTACGACCGCAGCGATCAGCTGAAAGTCGCGAAAAAGGCGTTGGCGGAGCTGAATCTTCCCGGTGCGTATCTGACTCCCGGTAAGGCGCACGCGGCGATTTCCAACGCGAAGAATCAGCTGCAGACGGCGGGGCGATATGCCGAAGTTTCTGGCGATTTTTTCACGCGAAACATCGCCGAAGTCTACCGCCGCTACGAACAGATCCTCGCCGCCAGCAACGCCGTCGATTTCGACGATCTGCTGATGCGGGTTGCGTTTTTGATTCGCGACTATCCCGACATCCGCAAATATCTCGCCGACCGCTATCGCTACGTGCTGATCGACGAGTATCAGGACACCAACCACGCGCAGTACATAATCGCCCACGCCATCGCGATGGATCACAAAAACATTTGTGCCACCGGCGACCCCGACCAGAGCATTTACGCGTGGCGTGGCGCGGACATCAACAACATCCTCGACTTCGAGAAGGACTATCCCAACGCGAAAGTCGTGCGGCTGGAAGAAAACTACCGCTCGGTTCAGCCGATATTAACGGCAGCCTCGAATCTCATATCCAACAACATTAACCGCAAAGATAAAAAGCTCATCGCCGTCCGCGAAGGCGGGTGCGACGTTAACGTAGTTACCGTTGACGACGAGCACGCCGAAGCCCGCGAGGTGGCACTGCGGATCGATAAGCATCGCCTTGACGGCGGAAGCTACGGGGACGTGGCCGTGTTTTATCGCGTCAACGGGATGTCGCGATTGCTGGAAGAAGCGTTCATCCGCGTGGGAATTCCGTATCGCATTGCTCGCGGTGTGGAGTTTTACAACCGCAAGGAAATCAAGGATATGCTCGCGTATCTCAAGCTGCTGGTCAACCCCACCGACGACCTGAGCTGCCTGCGCGTTATCAATACTCCCACTCGCGGGATCGGGGCAACGACGGTCAAAAAACTGCTGGCCTACGGGGTTATGAACGGAATGAACTTGCTGGAAGCTGCGCGGAATGTCGAGAGCGTTGGGCTGTCGGCGGGGCCTGTGAAAAAGGTGCGAGCTTTTGGCGAGATGATAACCGAGCTTGCGGGAAATCTCGAACGCGACGTGCGATTTATTATGGAAGACGTTTTTCATCGCAGCGGGCTGGAAGAGTCGCTGTCGAAGTCGGACGAAGAGTCGCAGCAGGCGCGGTCGAACATTGAGGAGCTTATTTCGACGGCGGCGGAGTTTGACGAAAAAACCAACGACACCGACGACGGGATAAACGAATATCTGCACGGAATTTCGCTGGTGAGCGACGTCGACCACATGGCCGACAACACCGGGGCGGTGACTATGATGACACTGCACGCCGCCAAGGGCCTCGAGTTTCCCGTGGTGTTTATCGTCGGGTGCGAACACGGAATGTTGCCGTTTTCGCGCGAGCCTGGCATGGGCGATTTGGACGAAGGCTGCGACAAACTCGAGGAAGAACGCCGCTTGATGTTTGTCGGCATGACGCGTACGGAGGATCAGTTGACGTTGAGTAACGTGCGTGTGCGAATGGTTCGCGGGCAGCGGTTACCGCAGAGCAGTTCGGCGTTTTTGCACGAAATCGGCGAGGACAATATCCAGCGTGACGACCGCACGACACGACAAGTTCCGGAAAGGCGTAAGCGGCGTGGCGGATTTTTCAGCGATACCGTCGACCGTGACGAAATCGAAGACCGCAGCGACGAATTTTTCGAAGCCGCCGGTGGGCTATCACCAAGCGACGATCACGAAGACGCACCACCGCCCTCCGAGTATGAGCATCTTAAGGTCGGGTGCATGATTTCGCACGGGAAATACGGTGTCGGGAAGGTAGTGAAACTTTCGCGCGCCTGGCCCGACACGCGGGCGACGATTCTGTTTCACAGCTGCGGGCAAAAAACGATTGTGCTGGCGTATACGAATGTTGAAATCGTCGATCCGCCGTTCTAGGCGTCGTGTTTACGCGATTACCCTTCGCCGCCGATTTTCCAATTTCCTTCGTTGTAGACGTTCATACGATTTCCACGTAGGAATCCGACGATGGTGATGTTGTGCTGTTTGCCCAGGTCGATCGCCAGTGACGTGACAGCCGACCGCGAAACCAACATCCCCAATCCCACCGCCGCCGCACGTTTTACGATTCCGCCCGTTAAGCGTCCCATCATGATCAGAAATTTGTCGCTAAGGGTTACGCCTTCGAGAAACGCCTTGCCGATGAGTTTGTCGAACGCGTTGTAGCGGGCGACGTCCTCGATAAACAGCATGGATTTTTGCCCGTCGGAAAGGGCGGTGGCGTGGACGCAGCCGGTTTGTCCCCAGAGGTGGCAGCTGTTTTGCAAATCGTCGGCCAACTGAAAAAGATAGCTCGCCGGTACCGCGCCGCTAGAAAGTTTGGCCGGTTGCTTACGGTTACCCGAGCTGAAATTCCCACGGATCAGAATTTTTTCCGCCGCCGGTGGTGTTTGAATCGAAATGATATCCTGCGGGCTTTGCAGTTGCAGATTGCTGTCGGTCAGCAGCGTACCGATTCCCAGTGCGTCGAGATTTTGCGGCAGGGCACAGACCGTTCGGGTAAAGGCACCATCGTTGACATTCAGTTCTAGCGAAACTTCGGTGACAATGGTGTCGTTTAGTTTCGCGGGTTCGGCGGGGCCGGTGGATTGAAACTGCTGCATCGGATACTGCGACGTGGTGTTGTTTTTTTGATTGTTTGGGTTCATATTTTTCTCCGGTGGAATGTTCTCATCTTTCGGCCGATTATTCAACTGTTTTGGTGCAACGATTGCTTGATTATGCGTGGGAGGTTGGTAGGATTGCGGAGTATCTCTCGCGGACGCTTGGGAAATGGCGTCGGCGCGGCCGGCGGGGCTTGTGGATTTGCCGACGCCTGCGACCATAACCGTCAAAATCTCCGAAAAAGGTTTTGCGAAGATTTAACGTGATATAGCCCCCGTGATTTGAGCTTTTTTGGGTATTTTGAGTAATATTCCCGCAATATTCGAGCAATAATGGGGCATTTTTGCGTGCAGCGTCGGCTGGTTGCCCCCGGAATCGTTTTGGGATTGACCATTAGGGGAGTTTATGGTAACATTGCTCCCGCAAAGGATGGGTATGGTACGCCGGAGGGTGTGCTTGCTTGTCTGGAGAGGATTTCGCCCTTTGCCCTCGAAAAGAATCGCTTGCGATTCTGCTGTTTCGTGGAGGAATTTTGGAGGCGAATGAAAAACCGACCAGCCTCAGGGAGTATAGACTCGCGAGAGTTTGTATTGGCTGGTCTTTTTTTATGGGGAAGTTTTCGGGCGGTCACCAGTTACCAGTTTCCAGCGATAAAAAAACACCACAAAAGATCGCATAGATCGCAAAGGATGTCTTCCTTCGTATTCTCTGCGCTGCTTCGCGGTGTTTTTTATTTCTTACTGATAGCTTCTTGAAAACCTATCGCTTTACGCGGGCGTTGCCGGCCCAGATGCTCCAGACCTGATCTTCGTCGGCGGGTTGGCCGTAATCGGTCAGCATCGTCGTGGCAAGTGCGCCGGTGGCCCAGCCGAACTGAGCCCACTTTTCCGAATCCCAGCCTTTGAGAATCGCGTACAGCATTCCGCCGACAAATCCGTCACCCCCACCAATGCGGTCGAGCACGGTAATTTGGCGCGGTTCGACGACCTGCCATTCGTCACCGACAGCCATGATCGCGCCCCACATGTGCGAGTTTGCACTTTGGACTTCTCGCAGGGTGGTGGCGAAGACGTCGGCGTTGGGGAACTTCTGCTTGGCGCGGTTGATCATTTCTTTGAACCCGTCGATTTTCGCGGCGAGTCCTTCACCACCGGCCTCTGGGCCTTGCAGCCCAAGACACAGCTGAAAGTCTTCTTCGTTTCCGATGAGAATGTCGCTTGCGTTTGCGATTTCGAGGAAGATGTCGCTGAGTTCCTTCTCGCGATTGATCCAGAACGATGCGCGGTGATTCAGGTCGAACGAAATTCGCGTGCCGTGTTTTTTCGCGGCGCGGGCGATTTCGAGACAGAACTGTCCGGTTTCCGGCGACAAAGCAGCGATCAGCCCTGAAAGGTGCACGACCTGCACGCCTTCGGTATCGAAAATGCGTTCGAGGTCGAAGTCTTTTGCGTTGAGGGTTCGCCCGACTTCACCGGCGCGGTCGTTGCAAACCCGTGGGCCGCGAGAACCGTATCCGCTGTCGGCGAGGTTGAATTGGTGGCGATAACCCCAGGGGTTTCCCTGCTGCACTTCGGGGCCTTCGTAGTCCATACCGCGCGAGTTGAGATCGTTTTTGATGAACCTGGCGATGGGGGAGTCTTTGACGAAAGTCGTCAGTACCTTTACCGGTAGCCCAAGATAGCTCGAGACGCTGGCGACGTTAGACTCGGCACTGGTGGCCTGGAGCTTAAACATGTCGCCGCAATGCATCGGCTGACCGTTGGCGGGGGTAAGGCGAACGCCCATACTGGTGGGGATCAATAGCGAGTATTTATAATCTTTCTTAAGTTCAATGTTCATAATAAAACCTTTTGATTTTCAAATTCCAATTTTCGCAATCCAAAATCCGAAACCGCATCAGACGCCTGAAAAAGCGTTGAATCCACCGTCGACCGGAACCACAACGCCGGTGACGAATTTTGACGCATCCGAAATCAGCCATACCAGCGTCCCGATGAGTTCGTCGGGTGATCCGTAGCGGCCCATGGGTGTGTTGTCCATAATCTGCTTGCCGCGCGGGGTGGGGCTGCCGTCTTCGTTGGTCAGCAAAAAGCGGTTTTGCTCTGTGAGGAAGAACCCCGGTGCGATGGCGTTGACGCGGATGTCGGATCCGTGGTTCTGGTTCATGTACACGCACAGCCATTCGGTGAAATTGCTGATGGCGGCTTTGGCGGCGCCGTAACCCACGACGCGTGTCAGTGGGCGGAACGCAGCCATCGACGAGATGTTGATAATGACACCGTCACCGCGGTCGGCGATGTGTTTGCCGAATATCTGGCAGGGGAGCATGGTTCCGAGGCAGTTTAAGTCGAAGACCCAGCGGATGGCTTCGGGGTCGAGCTCGAAGAATGTCGATTCCGGGGGCACGCAGGTGGCTTCTTTCTTATTGCCGCCAGCTGCGTTTACCAGCACGTCGATGCGGCCGAGTTTTTCGATAGTCGCATCGAACGCCGCCTGGATGCTGTCTTTTTCCAGCACGTTTACTTTGACGGGCACGGCTGTGCCACCGGCGGCGGAGATTTCTTTGCACAGCGATTCGGCGCCTTGGATGTTGAAGTCGAGAACGGCAATTTTAGCACCGCGGGTTGCAAGTGCCTTGCTCATGTCTCCACCGAGAACACCAGCCCCGCCGGTTATCGCTACACATTTGTCTTTGACATCGAAAAGTACATCAGTCATTTTTAATTCCTTCTTTGGGTTTTCTGGGGTCAAGCGGAACGAGTGGTTCTTCACGCTTGGATTTACGATCTCCACCAGTTAGCTGGAGGATAAACTGCATAAGTTCACGTCGCGTGACGTATTTTGGGAACGAAATATTTTGCTGCTTGGCAATCTTGCGATAGGTGTCGGCGGCCCGGTCAAATTCCTGCTCAGGCATGAAATCCCAGATAACCGTCGTCATCCAGTCCGGGTCGTTGGTGTTGGGGGTATCGACCGGCATTAGGGTGTACCATTGCGGAAGTATCTTTTTCGTGTGGTCGACGAATTCATCCCGCTGGGGTTGTGGTATTTCATCGAGATTACGCAGCTGGTGCGCTTCGGGCCAGATGGTTTTGCGGTATTCGGCGAGTTTTCGCGGATCGGTAATCGGCTCGGTCGGTTGTGCCGGTGCAGAAACTGTGTCTGGCGTCGTCAGGTCGGGACGCTGGCGAGACGGTACGGTTTTATCCGGGACAGCCTCGGCGGTGGGCTGCTCTTTTTCATCCGCGGGATGATGCCACCAACCCCAGTCAGGATACTCGGGCCATTTTTTCTGGAAGTTTTCGGTTCCGCAGCCGCCCAAAATCATCGTGGCAGCTAAGATCAGCAGCAGTGTTGTGAATTTTCCAGCTCTCATCAATATGCTCCTGTTGTTATCGACCATTACTGCTTTTTACCGAGGGATTAACACGTCAAGGATTATAACCGCGTAGGGGTAGCAATACCACATCTCGCCATTATTAAATCTGATGGTTCGTCACCACAAAAATGATAGAGGAACCTTATCTTGTAATTTAATATCCAATATCCAACACGGAATGTCCAGTTTTCAAGGACAGAGCATCGTTGCTGCTCTTTTTTTCTTTTTCGCCCTGAGGGCTAAACAATCCTTCGCAGATAAAAGATTAATCAACAAATTCAGAGGAGAATATTCTTAATTTCTCTTTCCTTCATCAGTTGGATATTCCGTGTTGGATATTGGATATTCATTTTTACCTACAGATTCCGGTGAAGAACCTTTTTAATTTGGTTCATTCGGGATTTCCATGGATGAATCTCATAATCCAATATCCAGGGAAATAATTTACGCCGTGTACGTGCTCGCCGTGATGTTTCCACCCGTGCCCGTCCAGTTCGTGTGGAAGAATTCGCCACGCGGTTTGTCCAGACGTTCGTAGGTGTGTGCACCGAAGTAGTCACGCTGTGCCTGCAGCAAGTTTGCCGGTAGGCGTTCGCTACGATAACCGTCATAGTATGCCAACGCACTGCTGAAGGCAGGGGTTGGGATGCCGACGGTAATGGCACGCTTGACGGTTTCGCGCCATGCGGGTTGGCAGTCTTCGATAACGGCGCGGAAGTAGTCGTCCAGCAGCAGATTTTCCAGCTGCGGGTTTTTGTCGAATGCGTCGCGGATTTTTCCGAGGAACTGCGAGCGAATAATGCATCCGCCACGCCACATCAGTGCGATTCCGCCGTAGTTGAGGTTCCATTTGTATTCCTTGGCAGCTTCTCGCATGAGCTGATAACCCTGTGCGTAGGAAACAACCTTCGATGCGTAGAGTGCTTTGCGGATATCGGCGACGACTTGTTTTTTGTCCCAGTCGCTGGTGTTGGCTTCGGGGCCGTTGAGAACCTTCGATGCTTTGACACGTTCGTCTTTCATCGCGCTTAAGCAGCGTGCGAAGACGGCCTCGCCGATAAGCGTCAACGGTTGGCCGAGATCCAATGCGGTAATGCCCGTCCATTTACCGGTGCCTTTTTGCCCAGCTGTGTCGAGAATCACATCAACCATCGCCTTGCCCGTTTCGTCGTCGTCCTTGGCGAGGATGTCGCGGGTAATTTCGATGAGATAGCTGTCAAGTTCGCCTTCGTTCCATTCGGCGAACACTTCGCTCATTTCCTGCGGGGTCATTCCGAGTCCGCTCATCATCTGGTAGGCTTCGCAGATCAGCTGCATGTCGCCGTACTCGATGCCGTTGTGAATCATCTTAACGAAGTGACCCGCACCGCCTTCTCCGACCCAGTCGCAGCAAGGTTCGCCCGTATCAGACTTCGCCGAGACGCTCTGGAAAATTTCCTTCACGTGCTCCCATGCCGCCGGTGAACCACCGGGCATGATGCTTGGCCCGCGACGTGCGCCTTCCTCGCCACCAGAAACGCCCGTTCCGATGAACAGCATGCCTTTGTCTTCGACGTATTTGCAGCGGCGGATGGTATCGTTGAAGTTGCTGTTGCCACCGTCGATGATAATGTCGCCTTCTTCGAGGTGGGGCAGTACGGCGTCGATGAACTTGTCGACTGCGTCACCGGCCTTTACCAGCAACATTACGCGGCGAGGCCGTTTCAGCGAGGCGACGAATTCTTCAATGCTGTGAGTACCGATGACGTTGGTGCCCTTAGCTTCGTTTTCCATAAATGCGTCGACTTTTGCGACGGTACGGTTGAACACGGCGATCGTAAAATCATGATCGTTCATGTTCAGCACGAGGTTTTGACCCATGACGGCGAGTCCGATAAGACCTAGGTCTGCTTTTGCTTCTGACATTTTCAAGTATCTCCTTCGATTTTTCTGATCAGTGTGATCGTCTAATTGTCTAATTGTCTAATTGTTCAAACCCCGCGAAGATATTTCCGGAGTGGTATTCTCTCTACAATACACCGCAGGAAACGGGTAGTTTATGGGCGGTTGCGCTCTTTATCAAGCTGAATTTGCGTATGACCACAAATGGGCCGATAGATTGCATGCGGGTTCAATTATTCAGGACGATTGTTCAACGAGCATTGGGCAAAATGTAGCGTTGATTTATCTGCGCCTTGTACGGCGTACACCCTAATTTATTGATTAAATGCGGCCGATAACCCACGAACCATCCTCGACGAATCCGGTCTCTGTTTCCACTCGGAGCGGTGAAATGACCTGAGATATTGTTTTTTGGGGATGTTCTGTACTTACCGGGGATGAACTTTGGGCAAAAAAGTTAATGTTTAACAGCTATGTAGTGTCGATAAAGATCAGGTGAGTGTGCGGGTCTGCGCCCGGATACTACGGTTGCATTGTAAACGAGATGAGAAAAATGAATCTAAAACAACAAAAATGGTTTTGGATCAGTGTACTTCTGGTCGCTGCGATTATGTCGTCGTCGGGTTGTTATAACCCCGAGGCGGTGAGGGAGTTCCTGCAGGAACCTCGCATTCCTGTTGCTACTATGAACTATCGCGTTTTTCCTCCGGACGTTCTGCTGATAAGTTCCGAGAATATGGTCGAGTTGAAACCCGAGCTTGGGCGAAGGGGGCTTACAGTTCCGGTTCGCCCGGACGGTAAGGTTAACCTTCCGCTGCTGGGCGAGGTGTTTGTGGCTGGTATGACCATCAAGGAAATCGAGCGTGCCTTGCTGCGTGCTGCGGCGAAGTATTATTCCGAGGCGACGTTGGCGGTTGACATTATCGGGTACAACTCGCAGAGCTATTACGTTTTCGGGCAGGTGCAGTCGCCTGGTCGACTTCGATGGACCGGCCGCGATACGCTGCTCGACGCGCTGTCTAAGACGATATACCTCGACACGGCCTGGCCGGAACGAATCATAATCGTTCGTGGTGATTCACCGCAGGACGGTGGGTATTATCCCGGTAAAAATACAATGAAGTACACGATGACCGGCAAGCGATACGAGCGGCAGGGTCGCCCGCGTAAGAAGATGGTCATCAACGTTTACGCGATGGTCAGAGAGGGCGACTTGTCGAACAATATTCTGCTCATGCCGAACGATATTGTTTACGTGCAACGTAATCCATTCGCGACTGTGGCGTTCTGGATGTCGCAGCTCAAGGCGCCTGTCAGCGAAGCCAGAGGTGCTATAACCGACTGGCGAGCAATTGTGGACAAAAATACCGACGATAGTGTGTGGGTAAGTAACTAATAACCAGACCGAGTCTATCGACCTTTAAAATATGCCTGAAACTGCAAAAAAAATTACACCACGCGACATAATGCGAATAATCTACGGAAGGCGGTACGTGTTCCTGATTTCGTCGGCGTTGTTTGCGATTTTGGTGTTTCAGGGTGCCCAGAAGGGGATATCGAAAAAATATACGGGCATGGCGAAGTTAGAGCGGCGGAGTGATATTACGGTTGATAACGAATCGTCGCGCGGGGCAGAGTCTTTTGCGACGCTCAAGCGTACGCTGGTTCAGGAACTCATCGGCCCGGGGGCACTTTCCGATCTTATCGATCATCTCAAACTCACAGCTGGTCTGCCTCGGGAAAATGGAATTCTTACTTCCAAGGGCCAACGCGAAAAGCACCGGATTATCGAAAAGATCCGTGCCGGGTTAAGCGTAAAATTTGCGGTTCAATCTGAAACCGTGGACATAGTCGTTATTACATATACCGGCACTAATCAGCAGCAGGTTCCGGATGTGCCGAATTTTCTCGTCAAGCGATACATTGATTCTTCGCAGGAGGCGGTGAAAAAGCGATTAAAGGCCAGTCAGGATTATCTCACAAAGCGTCTTGGCGACACAAGCAAGGAACTCGCGAGGCTTGAGTCTCTTAAGACTGAATTTGAAGCCGAGAACGTCGGGATGACGGGCGATTCGCCAGCGTACCTTGCCGAGCAAAAACAAAAAGCCATGATGTTCCTTGAGATCGAAGAAGCCAAGCTCACCGACGCCCAAAAGAAACTCGCCCAACTCGAAGCCATCCAAGAAGGTGGTGATTCCACAGAGAAAATCTACGGGCCTAACCCGGCGGTCCAAAGACTCAGCACAGATTTGCGAGTTTATCAGGATGAGCTGGAAAGGTCGATTTCGTTGAGGCATATGACCGAAAAGCATCCCACGGTTATCGCTTTGCGTGCCAGCATTGCGATGGTTAAGAGACAGCTGCAAAAAACCAAACCGCAGATTCTCTTGCAGACGGTTTACAGCACGGCTGAGGGGTTAGAGTCGCTGCTAAGCCAACTCGCCGCCGCCCAGGCAGACGTCGAAGCACTTGCCAAACGCGTCGAGTACCGAAAAATAACCGTAAACGAGCTCAAACGCCTGCTGGGTCAATATCCAGGGGTTCACAAGCGATATGTGGTTATCGAAACAGAGTACAAGGAAATCAAAGACCTCACCGACACCTACCGCCGCAAGCTTCGCGACGTGACCGACAAAATGCACGCCGAGGCAGAAGACCGCCGAACACTACTTACCCAGGTAAGAATGGCTGAGATGCAGTACATTCCCTCGTCGCCGAAACTGAAAATGCTTTTCGCATTTGCGATTATCGGCGGATTGGGCGTTGGCGGCGGATTGGCGTTTTTGTTGAGCATAATGGATCCGAAAATCAGCGACATCGACCCGCTGTCACAGGAATTTGACATGCCTGTTTTTGGAACGATAAGCGAACTTACAACTGTCGGGGTGCGAGCCAAACGCAAACTGCGTAAGATTATTCTGATTCCTACAATTTCCGTGGTGCTGTTTGTCGTGCTGGTAATTTCCGCGATTACCACATACTGGTGGTTGCTCATCCCCGACGAATACGCCATGTGGCAGGATGCACCTATAGGATATTTGTTTGAAAAATTGCTTTGATTAGGATACGACTCCGAATTTTGAACGGAATGATAACTGGATGTTTTAAATGGAGCGATAATTTGAAGTAGCGGAAACGTTATTTAAACGAAACGACAACCTAAAGAAACAGAAACGTTATTTAAATGTACTTGGAATTTTACAAACTGAATGAACTACCTTTTTCGCTGACGAGCGAAGAGAAGTTTTTCTACGAAAGCCCCGTCCACGCCGAGGGTCTTGCGAATATCATCTACGCCGTGCGAAATTCCAAAGGGTTTGTTGTGCTTGCGGGCGATCCGGGAACGGGTAAGACGTTTCTGCTGAACATGATGGCTAATCGTTTGGGTACTCATTCTATTGTCATTCCGATTTCCAGCTCACTGCGAAACGGATTGCAGCTGTTCAGGGATATCAGCACGCAACTTGGGATGCGGTTGGATAAAGATACCGACGAGGACACGCTGCGGTACGAAGTTGAGCGGCAGATCGTGAGGATGGCGAATCGCGGGCGACTTTTGGTGATAACAATCGACGAGGCACAGGAGCTGACGGAAGGTATACTGCAGGAGTTGCGTTCGCTGAGCGTGCTGGAGCAGTCCGGTAAGCATGCCGTTCAGATAGTGCTTGCCGGTGAACCGCAGCTGCTGGAAAAACTCAAGAGCGATCCCAAATGGGAGGGCATCCAGCAGAAGGTGGCTCTGTGCTACCAGCTGGGACATCTCTCGCAGGAAGACACGTCGGAGTATATCGATTTTCGACTGAACGTAGCTAGCGGCGAGGAAACGCAAGTTGATTTTGCACCCGACGCCCGCGAAGAAATCTTCAAATCCAGCGACGGTATCCCGCGAGTTGTTAACGTGCTTTGCGACAACGCGCTGCTGACGGGTTTTACGGAATCGACGCATACGATTGACGCGGGAATCGTAAAAACCGTCGTCGAAGATATGGCATTTTGGGGTACGCCGTTTGCCGGTGGGGGCGATGGTGAGGGCGACGCAGTCCAGCCGGGCGTCAAATCAGCCAAGCCGCGAATGACTCCGCACGAAATTCTCGCCGCTGCCCAGGAAATGCCCGTTTCGCAAAGCGCCACACCTGAGGTTTCCGTCACAGCTATCGACTCCAGGATAAAAGGTTCGGAACTGCTCGTCACGCAGCAGGATCGCGGTGGATACATTGCAGAAGAGTATCGTGCCTTGCGAACGAATCTGTTGGCAGTGGCTGATGACGAAAAATTCTGCTACGTCATAACCTCCCCGGAACAGGGCGACGGAAAAACGCTGACGTCGATAAACCTTGCGATGGTGATGCTCGAACGTTTGGACTATCGTACGATTCTGGTCGATTGCGATTTGCGGCGGAACAACATGGCGTCGTATTTTGACGCCCCGGATTCGCCTGGTCTCGCGGAAGTTTTGCGCGGCTCGGCCAGCCTCAAAGAAGTAATCCAATCGACGCCGTATCCGAATTTGTTTTTCGTCCCAGCCGGTAAGGCAGCCCCCGCAGAAATCGGCGAACTCGTCGGTGGACCTGAAATGGTGGACGTAATCGCCGAACTTCGCCGCAGCAACGACTACATCCTTATAGATACCCCGCCGATAAATCGATTCCCCGACGCCGGAATGATCGGTCTGGCAGCTGGGGATGCACTAATCGTCGTACAGAAGGGAAAAACCCACACAGAGGCGGCCCGCAAGGCAGTACGGCTGCTGCACGCGGCGAACGTGCACGTCGGCGGGTTCATCTTCACCAGTTGGAAACACACACTACCGCAAATGACCTATAATGTATGAGCCAGCAACCCCAACAATCCCCGCTCGACATTCGCCCCTGCAACATCGCTGATTGCGCAGAGTGGGATTCTTACGTCCGCTCGAAACCCGAGGCCACTGTCTTTCACACCGCCGCCTGGAACGAGAGCGTCCGCAAAGCATACGGGCACGAACCGCGGAATTTGGGGGCATGGGCGAATGGCAAGTTAGTCGGGGTCTTACCGCTGTTTGAAGTCAAAAGCGTTTTCGTCGGAAAGGTGCTGGTGTCGATTCCGTACGCGACTTACGGTGGGGTGGTGGCCGACACTTCCGAAATCGCACAAGCGATTCTGACAGAAGCTCAAAACATCGCCAGGCAGCATGACATCGAATATCTCGAATTGCGAAACCGCGAACCGAGTGGTTTTGATTTGCCGGTAAATGATCGCTACGACACCTTCCGCCAGCAACTACCCGAAAATCCGCAGGATATTTTGCCGTCGCTGCCGAAAAAGGCCCGCGCCGCCGCCCGCCACGGACTCGAAGAGTTCACCGTCGATATCGACAGCAAATGGCTGGATACGATTTACGATTTGTATTCGATTACGCTGCGGCGGTTGGGGTCGCCGAACTACAGCAGGAAATTTTTCCGCCAGCTGCAAACCCAATTCGGCGACGATTGCGTCTGTCTCGTTGTCTTAAAAGATGGCAAACCCGTGGCTGGTGTCGTCAGTTACGTTTTTCGCGATGAGCTGGTGGCGTATTTTTCCGGTTCGATCCCCGGAGCCTCCCGCACCAACGCCAGCAACGTGATGTACCTCAAACTCATGGAGCATACGGTTGAGCGTGGGTTGCGATGGTTCGATTTTAATCGCACACGCCGCGACAACAACGGCCCGCATGCATTTAAGCGGCACCTCGGATTTACGCCCACACCGCTGTGCTACCAGACGTGGCTGAACAAAACTCAGGAGCTGCCTAACCTTTCGCCGAGCAACCGCAAATTCGCGGCGGCTGGTAAGGTGTGGCGGAAAATGCCGCTGTGGTTTACGAAAGCGGCGGGCGGAAAAATTACAAAGTGGATTCCCTGAACGAAGTTTTTAGGCAAGTAGGCTTTGTAATATTTAAAATTAAAACTGAATATCCAATATCCAACACGGAATTTCCAACCGATGAAGGAGGGAGCTTCTTTTCTGTCATCCTCGCGAAAGCGGGGATCCAGGAAATGTAGAAACGATGTGGGAAAGCTCTGGATCCTCGATCGGGGTCGAGGATGACGAAGAGGCTCTTGCCTTGGACATTGGAATTAAAAATTCCGTGTTGGATATTGGATATTGAAATTTTTATATAATGATACGTGCGGTTCTTAGTCAACTTTTTGGAAGTGAGCCAAGCAAATTTGAAAAAGTTACTATACATTTCGCATCGGTTGCCGTTTCCCCCCGACAAGGGCGAGCGGGTGCGTGCGTTTCAAGAGATTCGTGCTTTGAGCGAGCGGTTCGACGTTACCGTCGCTGCCCTGTGTCATAATGAATCTGACCGCCGGGCGGCTGGGGAATTGTCAAAGTGTTGCAGCAAGCTCATTACTGCTTCGATAAAGGGCAAACCGAGCTTGCTTCGGGCAGGTGCAGCAATGATGCTTGGCAAAAGTCTCAGCGAAGTTTTTTTCCACAGCAGTGAACTTATGCGAAAAATTCGCGCCGCCTCGAAAGATACCCCGTTTGATATTGTGGTGGGATATTCGTCTGTGATGCTGCCGTACGTGCTGCAGGCCGACGCCCTCGCGAGAGTGATGGACATTGTTGATGTAGACAGCGACAAGTGGGAGCAATACGCCGCAAAGGCGCGGTTCCCGATGAGCTGGTTGTATCGGCGCGAGGCGAAAAAAGTGCGCCGCCTGGAGCAAACGGCACTGAAAAAATGCAGCGCCGCCGTCGTTGTAACCCAGCGCGAAAAAAATATGCTGGGCGATTCGCAAAGCGCTGTGCATGTGATATTCAACGGGGTTGATTGCGATTATTTTTCACCGGATAGCGTTTCGCCTGCGGATATAGGCCCGCACGGATTAGTGTTTACCGGCACGATGGACTACAAGCCAAACGTCGACGCGGTCTGCTGGTTCGCCGCCGAAATTTTCCCCACGATTAAAGCGAAGATTCCCGATGCGACGTTTACGATTGTCGGGCGGAACCCCAAACCCGCCGTGCAGCGATTGACGGAGGTCGAGGGCGTAACCGTTACCGGCACTGTTGCAGATGTCCGCGGATACCTCTCCGCCGATGGGGCCATCGCCGTGTGCCCCATGCGTCTTGGATGCGGGGTGCAGAACAAGGTACTCGAAGCGATGGCGATGCAGCGGGCGGTGGTTACGAGTCGCGAATCGGTCGGCGGATTAGACGCCGTCGATGGTACGCATCTGGTGGTTGCCGATACCCCCGAAGACTGGACGCGAGAAATTCTGCGACTGTTTGCTGATGCAGCAGCTCGCGAGAAAATCGCCCGCGCCGCGCGCGAATTCGTCGCGCAAAATTACACGTGGGCAGGGCGGTTGGGGCCGTTGGTGAATTTATGCGATGAGCTTTCGCAGCAGGGGGGCGAGCGATGATCGAAGGTAAAACCATCCTGTGTTTCGCCAGCGGGTATGACGCACCACCGACCAGCAAGCATCACGTAATGCACCTGCTGGCCGAACGCAACACCGTGCTATGGATAAATTATCACGCATCGCGAAAACCATCGGCCAGCGCGTCGGATATGGGATATGTCGCACAAAAATTGCGGGAGGTTTTTCGCGGCGTGCAAAATCCGCGAAAGAATCTTTACGTTCTCACTCCGCTAGTGCTTCCGCTGCCAGGTGCCGGATTCGCCAAGCGAATCAATCGTATGCTGCTGAAACGTCAGATTCGCAAAGTGCTGCGAAAAATTTCTGGCGGGGCATTGCAGATATGGTCGTTCGCACCGGATGTGGGATATCTTATAGATGCGTTTGCCCCCGAGAAGGTCGTTTACTATTGCGTGGACGATTTTGCGAACTTCACCGGTTACGATGCCCAGCAGGTTTTGCGCGATGAGCGAGAGCTTGCGGAAAAGTCGGACTTGGTTGTGACGACATCGCAGCAATTGCAGGACAGCAAGGCGGGGCTGAACCCGAACACCATTTGCGTTCCGCACGGTGTGGATTACGACCATTTCGCAATGGCTTGCACGGAAACTGTTCAAATTCCCGACGATTTGAAAGAAATTGCTAACCCCCGTGTCGGATTTTTCGGGCTGATCCGCGATTGGGTCGATCTCGATTTGCTCGCAGAAGTGGCACGCAAACGAAGCGACTGGAACATCGTGCTGCTGGGCGATTCGGACATCGATCTCGCACCGTATCGCGAAATTCCCAACATGCATTTTCTCGGGAACCGACCCTACGCGGAACTGCCGAATTATTGTGCGGGATTCGATGTTGGAGTGATTCCGTTTGTGCTAAACGAGTTGACGGCGGCGGTGAATCCGATCAAGTTGCGGGAGTATCTCGCAGCTGGGCTTGAAGTTGTTTCGACGCCGCTACCGGAAGTGCAGAAATATTCTCCGCCCGTACGAATCGCCGCGACCGCGGATGAATTCGTAAAAATGATAGCCGCCGCGCTCGCCGCCGACCCGCAAATCGCAAAGCAATACGCCGACAATATGAAAAATGAAAAATGGGAATCGAAACTCGAAAAAATTTCACATAGTCTAAATCCGAAACATTAAATCCGAAATCCTAAACAATATCGAATTTTCAAAATCCAAATTTTCAAAACAAAAATGTCAGAATCATCAATTGTAATCATTTCAGATTTTGACTATTTGAATTTCGCATTTGTTTAGAAATTAGCATTTCGAGTTTGTTTTTATGTCTCGTGGCAAAAAAAACGGGAATTTTTGCAGCTTAATTACCGAATAGTATAGTAATGGACAAGATGACTAAAATTGCGGCCGGTAGTCCCGGGGCGGAGATACCGTGTGTTGGCAGCCCCGAGGAAGTTCCCACGCTTGTTATCAAGCCCAAGCGTGGTTGGCTTGGCGTGGACTTTGGCGAGCTGATGCATTACCGCGAGCTGCTGTACTTTTTGGTATGGCGTGACCTTAAGGCCCGCTACAAACAAACGGTTATCGGTGCGGGGTGGGCGATTTTGCAGCCCGTTATTTCGATGATTGTATTTTCGGCTATTTTCGGACGGCTGACCGGCATCAAGACCGAAGGCGTGCCGTATCCGGTTTGGGTTTATGCGGCGTTGCTGCCGTGGACGCTGTTTTCCAACTCCGTCAGCCAATCGTCCATCAGTCTCGTGTCGCAAACAAGCCTGTTTACGAAAATTTACTTCCCGCGTTTACTAATCCCGTCCTCTAGTGTGGGCGTGGCGGTGTTGGACTTCTGCATGGCATTTGTCGTGTACTTCGGCATTCTGAGCTACTACGTTTTCGGTAAAGGGTTATATTCCCTGCTGCCGGGGTTATCGATTCTTCTGCTGCCTGTGCTGATTTTTCTAATCGTAATCGCCGCCCTCGGTGTCGGATTTATCATGTCGTCACTCACGCTGAAATATCGCGACTTTCGATCGGTCATTCCGTTTATGATGCAAACTTGGATGTTTATTAGCCCCGTCGTTTGGCCGTCATATCTTCTGGGCTTCACCAACAAGTGCCTCATGTCGATCAACCCGATGTTTGGGCTGATCATGAGCTTTCAGGATGTTATGCTCGGACGGCCGATAGAGTGGCTGATGCTTGGCATCTCAGCGACGGTTTCGGTTTCGGTGTTTATTTTCGGACTTTACTACTTCGGTCGCATGGAGCGGCGTTTTGCGGATATAGCTTAGTTTTTTTGATTAATTGTCATTGCGAGGAGCGTAGCGACGCGGCAACCCCTAGCAGGGGCGGCAATCGGCAATGCCAGAGTTAAGGGCGGTGTGACCGTAGCGATTATTATTGCCTCTGCTGCTAGCGGCGAGATTGCTTTGCTCGCAATGACATAAAAACATGTTTTCAACAAAAAAATAAAAAATGACAGAACCAGCAATACAAGTTAAGAATCTCGGAAAGCGATACAAGATCGGTGTTCGCAACAAACCGGCGAATAATTTTCGCGAGGCCATGACGAATGCGATTATGGCACCGTGGCACAGACTTCACGCGCTCGGCGATAAGGTTACCTCGCAGGAGGAAATCTTCTGGGCCTTGGACGATGTGTCGTTTGAGATTGAACCGGGCGAAGTTGTTGGTGTTATGGGGCAGAACGGTGCGGGAAAAAGCACGCTGCTGAAGATTCTGTCGCGAATTACCGAACCGACAACTGGCGAGATAAAAATCAACGGGCGCGTCGGAAGCCTGCTGGAAGTCGGCACCGGATTCCATCCCGATCTTACCGGCCGCGAGAACGTGTTCCTCAACGGCGCGATCCTCGGAATGAAACGCGCCGAAATCATCGCGAAGTTCGACGAAATCGTTGCCTTCGCCGAGATCGACCGCTTTTTGGATACGCCCGTAAAACGATATTCCAGCGGGATGCGCGTGCGACTTGGTTTTGCCGTCGCCGCCCACCTGAACCCCGAAATTCTCATCGTCGACGAAGTTCTAGCCGTCGGTGATGTGGCGTTCCAGAAAAAATGTCTTGGGAAAATGAACGACGTCGCCGGTGGCGGACGAACGGTGCTGTTCGTGTCGCACAATATGTCGGCGGTGCGGCATTTGTGTACTCGCGGAATCTATCTCAACGCCGGAAAAGTAGCCTTCACAGGCGAAGTCAGCGACTGCATAGATCTGTACCTCAAGCACGGTGACTCCGGCGTCGGAGACATCATCCGGCATGGCGTCTACAAGAGCAAACGCATTCAGGTAGATAAAATTCTGGTCAATGGCAATCACGAAGACCGCGTTTTCTTTACGCAAGGTTCGAAGAAGGTCGAAGTAGAAATCTCCGGGGATGTTCTGGAGTCTGGGCAGGTCGCAATCGAGGTTCTTATTTCCGACGACGCCGGGCAGCCGGTTGGTTCGTTTTTACCGGCACATTATTCCGGCGGTGCACCGAAACTTGCCGCCGGGCCGTTCCACATAAGCTCCCAGATCGAACTTCCCGACCTGATGCGCGGTGAATATCTCCTGAGCGTATTTCTTACCGAGCCAGGGAGAGCACATTTGTGGGAGTGTGAGCGTTGTGCGTGCCTGTTTTTCGAAGGCCGCCCCTGGGCGATCGAAGGCGGAACGCACTCTCGCGACCAGGCCCCGCACCACGGTTCGGTTGTACTCAACGGAAACGTCAACTATGGATCGTGACGATTCATCACCCTCCGACGAAATTCGCATCAGCGTAGTCATTCCCGCTTATAACGCCGCACGATTCATCACCGCCGCCGTCGACTCTATGCTCAACCAGACTCACCCCCCCGACGAAATCGTGGTCGTCGATGATGGCAGCATCGATAAGACTCCCGAAATTCTCGCGGGTTATGGCGACCGCATTCGTGTTGTGCGTCAGGACAACGCCGGTGAAGGCCCCGCCCGCAACACCGGCACCAAGGCAGCGAAATACGACTGGGTATACTACATAGACTCCGACGACGTCGCTATACCGACGGCGCTTGCGGATCTGACGGCGGGGCTGCGAGCGAATCCTGACGCCGATATCGTCTACGGGGCATACATGCGATTTTATCCCGACGGTGAGGAGAAGGTTTTCAAAATGCCGCATCCACCCGTCGGGCGAAACCTGATCGCCGAAACGTTTTCCGATAGCTTTTTCATGGTCGGTTGCGCGTTGTTGCGTCGCAAGGCTGTCATCAAGGCGGGGATGTTCAACAATTATCTGTGCGCATCGGATTTTTACTGCTGGGGCAGAATGGCACCGGACTGCTGCTTCGCGTACGTCGATGCCGTTATTATGAAGTATCGCATGCACGACGAGCAGATATCCAAACGCACGATCAAAATGGCGTACTATCACTATAAGGCTCAACGCAGCCTGCTGAAACTTTACCGGCGCCGCAAAATTCACCTCCCACGCGAGGTTAAACGCTCGGAAATGGACGACCGCATTCGTTATCTTGCGATGCGAATGTACTGGCGGCGAGATGGGTATGCGACGTGCCTCGTTTTCTTGTGGGCGCTTTTGCTGTATCCGCTCGACCTGAAATTGTGGGGATATTTTTTCGTCAGCCTCATCCCCACACCACTGCTGAAATGTATCGATAGGTTCCGCGAAAAACGCGCTAAAAAATGCGAGAAGAACGGATAAACGAAATGAAAGTTGAGCTTCAAGTTTCTGGTGATCTCACTGCTGACGTCGTTCGCGGCGGAGAGAATCACGCACTTGAGCTTGCCAAGGCTCTTGCCGATCGCGGGTACGAAATTTCCCTGCTTTCTCGCAGCCGATGCGACGAAGTTACGCATACCGAAGTCTGCGGTTTTCCCACGACGATCTTGCCGCGAATAAAACCGCGAAAATTCTTCTGGCGGCTGGGGATGTACCCACAGCTGGGCCGGTTGGCGCAGCAAATCAAAGATTACGGGGCCGACAGCGATATCGTTATCAATTTTTCACCGTGGCTGACGTTGGCGTCGCGAATGGGGCGCCCGAACGTACCGAACTTTTACGTCGTTGCCGATTTGCTCGTGGCGGCGAAACGGTTTCAGGAAGGCAAGACGTTCGCATTTAGCGGCGGAAACTGGTTGAAGTTTGGATTAGACGCCTGGCTGGAGAAAAAAGCGTATCTCAATGCCTGCGATATGGCCTTTCCGCAGACGCACTGGATGCTCGAGGGATTAGTTACCAGCGGAATCCCACGCGAAAAGCTGCAACAGGGATATGTCGGTGCTTGTCCGACGACCTGCAAAGGCGACCGCACCCGCGAGACCGTTCGTGACGAACTGAACATTCCGCCCGCCGCCGCCGTTGTGCTGTATATGGGTGCGATGACGCGGCGGAAAAATCCGGTGTTGCTTGCACGTGCGATGAAAAATGCGCCCGAGAATCTTTACGCGATTTTTGCAGGGGCAGGGGACTGCGAGAGCGAAGTTCGCGCCGCCTGCACCGAAGCGGGCGTTGATAACCGTGTGCGATTTACCGGCTGGACGCAAACACCTGCGGATTACTATCGGGCTGCGGATATTTTGTGCCACACCGCATTGTACGAGACGGCGGGGATGATCTTTACCGAGGCGATGATGCATTCGCTCGCAGTCGTGGCTCCGCAACTTGATCCGCCGAACGTTTACGGTATCGGGTGCGAGGCGATTATAGACGGGCAAAGCGGATTGCTGTACGATGCGCTAGACCCGCAGGACCTCGCCGCGAAACTTTCGCAACTTGCTACGGATGCTGCGTTGCTGGACTCGATGAAACGCGAAATTCCCAAACGCCTCGATGTTTTCAGCTGGACGCGCTACTGCGATATCATCGAAACCGAAATCAAACGCTTCGCGAAGTAACAGCCTCTAGTCGCATCGTTGCCATTCGGGTGGGTCGTTCAGACGGTACAGCATTTCCCCGGCCTTGGGCACATAGAGCTTACCTTCGTCTTCCTTGCCTTCCCATTCGGCGATGTCGATATCGGCGGGGTCGCGGTAGCCCATGTTGATCCGTTCGCAAAGCTCCTTCGGAATTCCCGTCGCCAGCGTAACCTTCACTCGCGACTGCTCCACCCCGTCTACAAAAGTGCCGATTCCGCGAACATGCGTGCTGTGGGCGAGAATGCCCCACGGATAGTCTTTGAATTTGTCCCATTGCTCGACGAAATACGGCAGCGAATGGTAGCCGATCTGCTCGATGACCGCACCGTGCGCGACGGCAAGTTCGTTGATGTGCGGGGCGTAGATAATCAGCTCACCGCCGTCGGCGACGGCGCATTCCATTTTGTACATGCATTTTCCGCCCGTCCACATTTCGTCGTACATCAGCGGAGCGCGGGATAGAATCGAATCGTACGCGCGGTCGCAGTAGGTGATGTGCGTTTTGTCCGAAAGATCAGCCGCCGCTGACCAGCTTGCGCGAACCTCATCGAAATATAACCCCGCCAAGTCGCTACCTTTTACGACCATGCTCAAGGCGTACTTGTCCATGTCGATCATGTCCATAGCCTCGTGCAAAAGTGCGCGGACGGGGGTATCCTTCACGCCGATCATTTTTGGAATCGTGATTAGTGCGCCCAGCCAGTGGAAAAAGTTCAGCAGCTCCTCGCCGCAAATGCCGGGGAAGAAATATTTCGCACCCCCGGAAAATCCCACGACTTCGTGCGGGAATACCGGCCCGGCGATCATAACGATGTCGTAGTCGAAGATCATCCTGTTTACGGTGACGTCTATGTCGCGGGAGAAGCGGGCGTTTTCAGGCGCGAGATATTTTTTGATTTCCGCCGCCGAGAACGTGCCGATTTTCTTCAACGCGTCGGGGTTCTTCCATTCGTGATTAAAAATTTTGCTGCCGGGCAGCACCTCGCTACGCTGCCCAGGCTCGATGCCGAGAAGTTTGTCGAGTGAGTCTTCGCTCAGGGCGGGGTGCGTGCCGAGGGCTACGAGAAAATCCAACGCCTTTGCCCTTGGTGCGATATTTTTGTGGAGTTCGCGAGCGACTTTCGGCAGGGGGCAGGTGCGGGTATGATCGGGAATGATCACCAGCACGCGTTTGCCCTCGGGAGCTATGCGTTCCGCGGCGGCTGCGATTATTTCTTCTATTTGCCCATCCGACAGCACAGCATCTTTTTGTCCAAACCCGATTACACTCATCGCCATTCTCGCTTTCGTCAATAAACAATAATTGTCCAATAATTGTCGCACGCTTTTCCCGCATGCCGCTACATCGTTTCTTATACCCCCGCGAGAAACTCCGATCAATTGTTTTCCGGTTTTGCACCTTGAATATGCGTCCAAAGACATTGACGCTACCTGTGAGGGGCGCGATTTCTCGAAGAGTGCCGCCCCCTTCGGTGCATAAAAAGTGGGTTATGCAAACTATTGTAAGCAAAAAAAATCAAAGTCTTTGCATTCTGCCTACTGCAATATACAATTGGAGTACTATGATGCGGATAATACTTATTTCAATGGGCTTTCTTTTGATGATGACTGGTTTTGTGTCGGCTGAAAGTGAAAGCAAAACGGTCAAGCTTTCTTTCACCAAAAGCAAAAGCGTGCTCCGGCTAAGTTGGCCCATGAAACTCGGGAGCGGCGGATACCTCTTCAATAGTTCCACAAAGATATACGGGCACGATTTTTCTCTCAAGACCCAGAAAAAAGGCAGAAGCCTCGCCGTAAACCTCACCTCGAACGATGGTTCATTTAAGCTGAAGCCCAAGATATATGCACGTAAGCCGATTGCCTTTAACATCCCCGCCAAGCTTGGCGAAAAAAATGTAATGCTGCCGTTGATGATGTCAAACATTTTCACATCCGGCAAGGGCAAGAGCGAGGTTTATGCTCGCTACTATCCCGGGTGGGCGATGGCAGGGAAGGTCGGCAAGACGAAAATTTACCTTATCGATGCGAATGTCGACACGAAGTTCGACACAAACGGCCGCGACTATATCGCCATCGGTTCATCGTACGCGATAAAACTTTGCAAGCAGACCGTAATCAACGGTAAGCTTTATGAGGTATCGATCACCAGCGACGGAAGCGAGCTTACGCTTGAAGATCTCAAATCCGAGAAGCTTTGCAAAGTCGCCCTCAAAGCCCCCAAAGGCCTCGCCCGCTGGGGAGTGCTTTCTCTCAGCAACAACGAGGGAACATACAACATCGCCGCCAAAAATTGCAACGTGCTACCGGCTGGTACCTATAAAATCAGCTATGGGATATACGGCAAGGGTACGAATTACCTGTATCTCAGAAGGACCCAAAATTTCGATCCGCAGCTGGAAATTCGCGCGGGTAATATCAACACGATAAATATCGGTGCGCCTTTTGTTCTGAAGTTTAAGGCGACACTTACCGGCAAAACGGTAAAGGTCGATGCCAACATATCGGTCGCCGGGTGTTACGGTGAATCTTATCGGTACAGGTCATCTGTTAGAGGCAGAGGTGTGCCGCCGTCGGTGGCGATTTACGCGGGCAAAAAACGAGTTAGTACCGGCAAAATGGGGTTTGGCTGAGGCGGGAGCCTTTGCGGATACTCAAGGCGAGCATCCAAAGTTACGAAAAAAAACGGTTCGGTTGTTGTAGTCAGAACTTATGCGGGTATCGGCCGCGTTAAGGGCAAGGTTGTTTTTAGCGATGAGTCGAGTTCCGTATCCAAAGAAACGGAAATTGTAGAATACAAGCCCGTAAAAGAAAAACCGAAAGATAACCAGACCGGCGAAGCAGAAGATAAGTCAACCGATAAAGAAAAATCGGACGATAAAGAGTAAATGCAGATTACAATACATACCGGGCGTTTTAGCGAGCGTCCGGTATTTCTCTGCGCGAAATCCCATCTAAAGTCATTGACTAAAACATAATTGCAGACGAAAATAAGATTATCCGGAGGTGCCCGGTATCCTGGTGGTGCCCTTGGTCTTCAAAACCAATGAGGGGCTCAAAAAGTCCTTGGTGGGTTCGATTCCCATTCACCTCCGTTTTAAGAAGGACGCTGATGACGCAATGCGAGAACAATATCACCCCCACGCGGGCTGACGAGCGACGCAGTTTATTGCTGCCGCTTGCACTGCTGGTTGCCGGCGCGATATTGTTTGCCGTCGGCTTTTTCGCAGTCCCGTGGCGTAAGGGCAAACCTGACACCGAGTACGAGTTCAATCGCGCGGTAGTTACAAACAAGCTCCCCGACCTCAATGGTGGCAGCTCCAAGATGGGGCAGGACGGTAAAACCGCCAAACCATCAAAGGGCGATAAAAAAAACGACGACTTCTGCCCTACGTGAATTTAGTAAATTTCGGTTACGCGTGCCGTGACCACCAGTACTCTGTCCCATGAATAATGTTGTGTAGATGCGCCGTGCCGATGAGGTAGATGCAAAGAAGAAAAAAGGTTGCATATTAGTGGATATTCCGCCTTTTTTCTGATGCAGCATATGCCTTGTCGCCACAAGCAGGTACCAATCAAAATTCATGGGACAGAGCCTAGACCCCCAGCTCTAGGTTGCAACTGATGTGGAGCAAAATTTAACGACGAAAGAATATGGCGAAAAAACTCAGCTATTTCCGACTCCGGCGAATCGTACAGTTTCTGGTTCTACCGGTCTGGATGCTGCCGATAGCTGCACTTCGCGGAATACCGGGGTGCGTTTTTCACTGCTACGCCTGCCCGCTGAGTTCCTTTGCCTGCCCCATCGGGCTTATTGCCACATCAATGGCGATGGGATTGGTGCCGTTGATGGTGCTGGGCGTAATCTTTGTCGCCGCTGCCGCCGTCGGTAGTGCGATTTGTGGATGGTTGTGCCCGTTCGGGTTACTGCAGGATTTGTTCCATAAAATTCCGACGCCGAAATTCAAACTCCCCGCATGGACAGGAATCGGTAGATACATCACGCTCATCGCGTTGGTGATCGTAGGGCCGCTGCTTTGGGGCAAGTCGGTCGACAACTACGCTTTCATCTGCAACCTATGCCCGGCCGGTGCAATCGAAGCCGGCCTGCCTCGTATAATCGCCGGACAAGTCTCCGTCGAAAGGCTGCTGAGCGTCAAATATATTGCCGCCGCGGTAATCGTGGGGCTGATGCTTTTCACGTATCGCCCGTGGTGTCGAATGCTCTGCCCGCTGGGCGGATTTTTCGCGCTATTCAATCGCGTGAGCGTTTTGTTCCTTCGCCTTAAAACCGACAAATGCAGCAACTGCAAAACCTGCATCGTTGACTGCCCCTGCGATATCGACGTCAAAAAGGCCATCAACACATCAAGCTGCATACGCTGCATGAAATGCACTCAATGCAAAGTAGTTTCCCCGACAACCATATTCGAAAAATTCGGTAACGGCGGGGAGTAACCCGTCGGCCGAATCTTGGCGGGAATTCTCAACAGCAGCAACCGTTGCTGTCGCCACCGACTTTTTTCATTTGTGCCACGTAGAACATCCGCACAACCGCGCCACCGACACCCACCCCCAGCCAAGCCGCCTCGTCAAGTTGCTCTTGCGTAATACCCATCTCACGCGATTTTTTGTAATGAACCTCAAAACACTCTTCACATCGCCCGAGAATTATCAATGCAAACGTCATCAGTTGCTTGGTTTTCGCATCAATTTGCCCATCCGCGGAGACGGCCTGCATGAATGCACCAAATTTTTACGCCGAATCTTTTGCCGAATCATCTACAGGCGAATTACCGCAAACGTCACTGCAGCACTCATCTTGCGATTCCGCCGGTTTTTCGCAGCACGCGTTTTGTGATGGGTGTTGGGGTTCTTTCTCCGCGGAACAGCAGCAGGGCTTGGAGGTTGCTTCCTGCTGAGGCGAAATTTGATTATTGCAAACAACCTCGATGAAACCGTCAGAGTCCTGCGTAATTTCACCGATCACCCAGGCATTGGTTCCGCTGTTTTTCAGGTCGGTTAAGGCGTCGGTAAGTTTGTCTTTCGGTATCCCCAGCAGCAGTCCGCCCGACGTCTGCGCGTCGAAGCCCAGATAATACGCACCATCTGACACGCCGTCTTCTCGCGAGATATCATCCGCGACGAACTCCATATTACGCTCAATCGCACCGGGGATAACATCATCCCCAAGCAATTCAATCGCACCGCTAAACGCCGGTAATGCACTCGCGAAAATCTTCGCCGTCACCCCACTGGCTCTAACCATCGCGATGAGATGCCCGAACAATCCGAACCCCGTAACATCGGTGCAGGCTGATGCGTATTTGCTACCGACGACGGCGGCGGTGTTGTTAAGAGTCGTCATTGACTCGCAGCTTTCGGCAAGTCCGCACTGGTCAGCTCTGCCGATCTGGGATGCGAACGCCAACACGCCGCTGCCAAGTTTTTTCGTCAGTACCAGCACATCCCCAGTCTTAACCGAATCATGTTTGAGATATTTTTTCTCATCGACCAGCCCCGTTATGGCGAACCCGAGTTTGATTTCTTCGTCTTTAATGCTGTGCCCGCCGATTAACGCAACCCCCGCGGCGTTGAAAATTTCCTGCGCACCAGCCATCAACTCATACATCAATTCCCCGTCGAGCGTTTCGACCGGGAACCCCAGAATGCTAAGGGCGGTTTTTGGTACACCTCCCATGGCGTAGATATCGCTGAGGCAGTTGGCGGCACAGATTTTACCCATCTGCCTTGCATCGTCCACACATGGTGTCATAACGTCGACGGTTTGCACAATGCATAGTCCGTCGGTCAGCCGATAAACACCCGCATCGTCGGCGGCGGGTAGTCCGCAGATAACGTTCGGGTCATTGCTAACGGTCAGCCGTTTGAGGACGGCTTCGAGATCGGCGGGTGGAATTTTGCTCGCGCACCCGGCGTTATGAACCAGTTGCGTCAGGCGAATGTCTTTGATGTTTTTCGGTTCGGGGCGTTCACCGGCACACGGGCAAATCCCCTGATCTTTGAAAACATCGCACGGGCAGGGACGTTTGGGATCACATATGCAGTGCCCAAGTTTTCTCGACCGCTGCATAATTCGCCGGCGCTTAACCAGATCGACTTTCGACATCTTTTTCAAAATTTCCAATCCCTCTAGCACGGCCCCCTTCATCCCGGGGGGACGTGTTGAGGGTTGCAAATGCTACTTCGTCCTGATTTTCGTATCCTTGAGTTTAATTCCAAACGGCCCGGCGGCGACCTTCGGTTTGATCGTAAACACTCCGCTTAAATTCTTTGGCACACTCCACGTGTGCGAGCATGTACCACCTCAACCATACTCAAACTTACCCGTGTGGACAAGTTTGCCTTGCTCGTCGAAAACTTCCACTTGAGGTTTGCTGCTGTACATCGAATTAACCATCGCCGACATCCCCGACACATCGGTTAGCTTGAAATTCATCGTAATCCGCCGGCCGCGAGCTTTGATTTTTATTTGCCCGGTTAGCGGAGCTCCGATAGCCAGCTCAAAAGTCTTACCAGCTGCTGCATTGAATTTCTTCGCCGTTTTCTGCCGCAAGTTCTGCTGATCAATGCTCAATACATCGCCCTTGGTTGGTTGGATCTGCGTAAACTGCATCACAGTGTATTTACCGGCGGGAATTTCCATTGGTTTGCTGGAACCATCAAGCATCAGTATGTAGTCTTTACCGATTAGACCGATCGACCAGTTATCATGATCGATTTTGAGCGTGGCTGTCTTGGCGGTTGAGGGGGTCGCGACAATTTCCGACTTGTCGGGCGACAACGCCACGTCGTACCAAACACCATCAAGAAGTACCGGTGCACCGTAGAGGGATTTTTTCAATTGATTCGGCTGCTTGAAGTTTCCCTTTCCCGTATCAATCAGCAACGTATCTCCGATTGTAACTCCGCTATTTTTCTGATATCGCGACTTGCTACCGCAGTTCAGGTTGTTGTTACCATCGACAATACGCACCGGATAGGTTTTGTCGCCAAATTTGCAGGTACCTTCCAATGCGGTTCCAAGGTATGCAATGATGTATTTATGATCACTGCTTGTATAGATGTGTCCCGAAAGCATTACCGGTATGGATTTACCGTTACGTTCTACTTGTAATGTTGCAGGTCCAAAGTTCAAGCGGGAAGGATTACCCTTCTCCCTTTTTTTCAGGGGGACTACTTGCTTGTCGTTAAATTTGCCCTTGCCGCTGAAGTCAAAACGGACTACGTCGAAGCCTTCGGTGTCGGGTGATTGCGAGTCGATTGCCACGCGGATATTCTTCCCCCGCAGCTTTGTGACGAGAGCTTTTTTGCTGACGGTACCGTCGCCTTCTTTTGGCTTGGTGAATTGGTGGGCAAACAACGATTGTTGCATTATCGCCTGGCCCTGAGTTGCGGGGACTGGTTTGAGATCCCCTTGGGCGATAGTTGCAGTCAAAACAACCAGCAGTAAAATGAACAGACCTATTGACGTTTTCATTTCGGCCCCTTTCTCGAGGTTGTATCTCGAAAAATGTTTAACGTATTATACAGGCAACAGATATGCAGCGTCAAAGGGGTTTTTGCGGAAAACACTGCGCCGATGGGTTATTCGTTTTCGAGAATTTCGCGGGCCAGTCGGCCGGGCCGGCGGCGGTTGGCGTTGCGGACGGTCCAATGCGTAACGTCGAAATAATCCAGCAGCGGCACGGCGTATTTTCTGCTGACACCGATGGCGTCGCGAAACTCAACTGTCTCGAAGAATTTCTGCCCGCGGAACAAATCGAGCACAACTTCGCGCGCCTTATCCACACCGCATTTGTGCATGTAGACGTTATCAGCTAACCGCACCGCCAAGCTGCGAGAACAAATCAGCTCCAGAACCTCGTCAATTTTTTGCTGCGGAGACTGCAGCTGCTCGGCAAGCTGATCGGGACGCGGTGGAGCACACAGAGATTTTTTTAATACGCTCAATACTTGTTCGTAAAGTTCTGCAATATCGCTCGGCAGCGAGAGATTAAATTCGCAGTGCGAAATTTTCCCCGCCTCTTCGCTGATTTTTCCATCGGCGAGAAGTTTTTCGCAGCACTTGGCGAAAATCGCTTTGGGCAAGGCCGTCTGTGTAAGCAGGGCAGCTGTGTCGAGCCCCGGTAACTGCGGGTTGGCTGCGTGGAATTGTTCCAGTGCGTGCGTAATAGTTTCACATGCCTGCGAAAAATAATCCGCACCGGCAATTGAATCCCCAAGAACGATGGCGTCGCCATGCTGCGTAAGGTTTGCGATAATTCCCGCGATTTCATTGTCGGTAAGTTGCAGCATATCCGCCAGGCCGTCGGTGGTAACCATGCGATCCGAATATTTTAAATAGCGTTTTGCAAAGTTTGTAGCATATTCTGGGTGTTCGATGGCGTCGCTGAGTTGTTCAAGTTTTTCGATTACTTCAGGCCGGTTGCGGCGTAATTTGCGGTTGCTGCGATCCAGAAACACACCGCCACCCAACGTCGTAAAAATTCCGCCCATCTGCCCGCGAACAACGAATCGGTCACCCGGAATTACGGGCAGCTTGACAGCGGATCGAAACTGAACATATCCACGCCAGTTCGATTCCATAACACCGGATGACAAGGGAACGATTTTGACCGGCACGTCTATGGTGCCGACATGCAGGCGGACTTCGGCATGGTCTTTGATAGGTTTTGCGATGCTCCCCAGCACGCGAAACGACGCTTCGAACATCTCGGGTGTCGCTATTTTTCGTTCGCTGAGCAAGCTTCCGCGGGTGCAGTCTTCGGGGGGCGTGTTGGCGAGATTAATCGCCGTACATTCGCCCGCCCGGGCTGTGTCGCAGAGCTGCCCGTAAACCTCAAGCCCGCGGACTCGCACTTTTTTTCCCGATGGCCAGGCGCAGAGGGCATCGCCAACGCTCACGCTACCGCTGCACGGAATTCCCGACGCGACGGTTCCGAACCCCTTGACGTGAAAACTTCGCTCGACCCACTGGCGGTAAAGTCCACCGGTGCTTCGCTCAGCGGTGGCGTCGACTTCGCGGTTCAGCTCGGTCAGAAAATTGTCGTACCCCTCGCCGGTAATATTGGAAACTTCGCAAACCGCCTTGCCCTCGAGAAACGTACCCTTAACGAACGACCGTATCTGCCCACCCAGTTCCATCCGCCGTTTTTCACTCACGAGGTCAACCTTAGTCATCACCACCAAACCAAACGTCACTCCCATCAGCGTAAGAATATCCAGATGCTCGCGGGTTTGCGGCATGATGCCATCGTCGGCGGCGATAACGAGCATCAGCACATCCACACCGTGCGCACCGGCAACCATGTTTCGGATGAACCCCACATGCCCGGGAACGTCCACAATGCCCACAATACGATCATCCGCCATTTTGCACGGGGCAAAACCCAGCTCGATAGTCAGCCCGCGCGTTTGCTCTTCAGCGAGCGTATCGGTGTTGCACCCAGTGAGCATTTTCACCAGCGCCGTCTTGCCATGATCCACATGCCCAGCCGTCCCAAGCATCACGTTTTTACAACGTTGCGTCATTGGGCTGCACCGATCATCGCAAAGGTTTTTGCAATGGCATCTATGTCGCCCGGAAGCAAGGTTCGCACATCGAGAATGACTTTCTCCTCGCTTATACGGCTGAAAATCGGCACCTCGCCCGTTCGCAACTCAGCCCCCAGCGAATCTGCCGACATCCCATCAACGCTAACCCCCACGCCGAATCCGGGAAGCTTTTCCATCGGTAACGATCCGCTCCCGAGGAAACCTGCTGAGTCGATGACGGCGGCGGCGACTTTCCCCGAGGCCTTGCTGATAGCATCACACAACTGCTGCGCCGTTTGCTTAAGTTCGTCGGGCTTCAGCGAGAGCATCATGTAAAGCGGATGTTCGCGGTTGAGCTTTTCACGATCACGAAAAAGCATCAATGTTCGCTCAAGCACCATAAGCGAGCTTTTGTCGGCCCGAAACGCACGATACAACGGGTGCTTACGACATTTGTTGATAAACTTTTCCTTACCGACGAGAATTCCGCCTTGGGCGGCACCGATGAGTTTGTCGGCGCTGAAAAGTACGATATCGGCCCCGGTTTGCACGGAGTGCTGCACGGTCGGTTCGTGCGGAAGCCCGTAATCGGCAAGGTCGACAAGTGCCCCGGCCCCAAGGTCGTCGATCATCGGTAAGTCATGCTCGTGGGCAAGGGCGGTGAGTTCTTCGACGCCTACGCTGCTGGTAAATCCGACGATTCGATAGTTGCTGGGATGTGCGCGGAAGACGGCGGCGGTGTTTTCGGTGAGGGCTTTTTCGTAGTCGCGCAGATGCGTGCGGTTTGTCGATCCGACTTCGACGAGTTTGCAGCGTGAAAGCTCCATGACCTCCGGTAAGCGAAAGCTCCCGCCGATTTCGATCAGCTGCCCGCGCGAAACGATGACTTCTTTGTTGCTCGCCATCGCTGCCAACACCAACGTGGTTGCGGCGGCGTTGTTGTTGACCACGATCCCGGCCTCGGCGCCGGTTAGTTCGCAAAGCATGTTGTTAACTTTGGTGTCACGCTCGCATCGCTTGCCGGTTTTTTCGTCTATCGCAAGCGTTACGTAACCCTTAAGGTCGTTGATGATGTCGTCGACTACGCAGGTCGGCCAGACGGCACGGCCTAATCCGGTGTGCAGAATGATGCCGGTGGCATTTACGGCCCGTCGCAGATGCGGCCGCGTTCGCTCGCACAGATTTTGCTGCACGATACCCAAAATGAACTCGCTGCTGATGTGCTGCACTCCGCAGCGGCCGGTGCTGTCGTTGAGAATCTGCTGGCGCAGAGAATCGATAGCATCTCGCACGCAATTTACCACGAGCGTTCGCGGATGATCTTGCAGCCAAGCCGCCACGATATCAATTTTAATGAGATCATCTATCGACGGAAGTTTTCGCAAAAGTTCTTGTTTGATCGCCGCTGCCATATCAGCCTCCCACAAGTAGCATTAATTTTTTCGACAAGATTACAGGATAGTTATTTGTTTGTAAACGTTCACGCTCTTGTTCCTGTTAATCCAATTTTTTATTAAATTTTTTTGACAGGATCACAGGATTAACTACAAATTATTGAAAAAAGAAAACAAAAACTATTAACAGTAAACCCCGTCGCAATGGGACAGGGCTGAATTTAATCAGATGTACAACATTTTCAATTATGATTAACAGGATTTTTAAATCTATATCCTATCCTGTTATCCTGTCAAAATTTTCGCGTGAACGGGTATATTTATTTTGGATTTCGGAATTCTTCTAATTGCTAGCGGTCGGTTTCTGTAAATACCCGTCGCACTTTCAAAAGCACATTTACGAAATCATCGCCTAGCCGATTTCGCGGGCGGGGTAGATCGACCTGGAATTCCGCAACCATTCGGCCTGCCGCCATGACGACGATGCGGTCGGCAAGGAAAACTGCTTCTTCGAGAGAGTGCGTGACGAACAGCACCGTTTGGTGATCCTCAAACCAAACGTCCAGTAGCTCACCCTGCAACCGGTGCCGCGTCGGTTCGTCTAAATTCGCAAACGGTTCGTCCATCAGCCAAATTCGCGAACCGGCACACAACGTACGTCCAAGCGCCACACGCTGCCGCATTCCGCCCGAAAGCTCATGCGGAAAACTCTTGGCGACCTTCTGTGGCAGCCCCACCCGCGAAAGTGCCTCCCTGGCAGCAGCGATTCGCTTGTGCCGTTTGGCACCTTGAATTTCCGGGCCAAGAGCGATATTGTCCAAAACCTTTCGCCACGGTAAGAGGTTTCCCTCTTGCGTCACCAGGCCAATATCTGCTGCCCCATTTACGCGACTCGAGTCTACGACCACCTCGCCCGTCGTTGGTTTTTCAAGCCCCGCCGCCAACCGCAGCAACGTGGTTTTACCGCAACCCGACGCACCCAGCACGCATGTGAGCTGACCTTCGTGGGCTAGTAGATTGAAGTCGCGCACGGCCCACACATCACCTCGACCGGGGGTTGAGAAACACTTCCCGGCGTTGCTGAATCGAATTAGTTCACGTTTGTCGTTCATACTATCGTTCCTGTACCATCCATCGGGTACTGCGAAGCGAGGCCAGACGTAACACCGCATCGAAACACAAGCCAATCAGGCCGATAACGATGATACTTGCGAAGGCGTATTCGTAGGAGGCTGTCTCGTGGGCGACGGCGATCATGTATCCAAGCCCGCCGCGCGTGCCGGGGAAAATTTCGGCTGCGATAATCACTCGCCAAGCAATTCCACCGGCAAGGCGCAGCCCCGTAAAAATCGCCGGACTCGCACTCGGGAGCACGATCTTTGTCAGCACGGCAAACTTTCCGGCACCTAAAACCGTCGCGGCCTCGATGTGACTTTGGCGAACATGCTGTGCCCCGGAAGCGGTGTTGAGCACAATCGGAAAAAATGCGCCCATCCAGATGACGGCGATTATGGCGAATCGCAGCTGGTCGAGCACCCCGTGCTGCCATGCGTTTTGGCCGTAAACGGCAGTCGCCGGACTCGACAAACCGAAAACGATAATCGTAATCGGAATCCACGCAATCGGACTTATCGCCATCGCCACAGCAGTAACCGGAGCGAGAATTTCCCTGCCGGTTCGGCTGCGCCCTATAAGCAGCCCGACAGGGATGCCTGTAATTACAGCCAGCAGAAACCCGCACAACATGCGAAGCACGCTAACGGCAGCGCCGTCGGCGAGGGATGTCGAGTCCAGGCAGAGCGGCTCGCGAAACGGATGAATCAGAATCTGCACCACCGACCAGACGGACGGGACGACAACGCTGCCGGGGGCGGTGAAATACCACAGCAAAATCACGCCCATCGGAATCATCGCACCGAGGAGCATTTTTCGGATTGCTGTTCGGGGGGTTATCATTTTTTGAGAGCACCGCTCGATTGCAACTCCTCGTAGGCCTGTTTGCACAGCTCAAGGCTGCAGATGTCCTTGATGAAGTTGTCAGGAGAGATGGTTGCGTATTTACCTTTAAACGTTCCGGTGTCCTGCATCAGGGTGACCCATGTTTTCATTCCCGATATCCAGCTGTCAGTCGGTTCGGCGAGGTATGAAATGGTCGGAACCGACATCACCTCGACTTCGCGTGGATTTTTCGTCCACCGGGAGGCGCAGTCGATAGCGGTGCCCTGATTATCCTGGATAAGCTTCGTGGCGAGTATGATGCACTTGAGTAAAGCTTTGACGGCGTCGGGATGGTCTTCGAGAGTTTTGACGGTGGCGCTGACGCAGCAGCATGGGTGGTCGACCCACTTGCCGTTCG
This sequence comes from Planctomycetota bacterium, assembly GCA_030635145.1. GTDB lineage: Bacteria > Planctomycetota > Phycisphaerae > SM23-33 > SM23-33 > DAOVZK01. Next base: position 82,582 of record DAOVZK010000004.1, read on the forward strand.
GGGGCAGATCGCGCAGTTCGGCGACTACCTTACCGAGCTTCTTATGTACAGCTACTGCGACAGGGGGCTGATGCATTACGAAACCGTCGATGGCTTGACTTTCGAGAAGTGGTAGGGGGCTTTTTTCGCTCATCATGTTGATGAGGACCACGCGTGCGTTTTTGTCGGCGGGGTTTTGGGAAAATGGTATGCCCGCGGATTTCAGGGCACCGACAAAAACGAGTTTGGCGACGGCGGTGGGGGCTTTGTATCCGATTTTCAGTGGCCTTTTGCCGTTTTTGGCGGCTGCGACGAAGGAGTCCCAGTCGTTGATTTCGCTGCCGGTTCGCATAACAAGCATATCACCGTCGGTTTGCAGCGGACAGATGATCTTAAAGGGCTGACCTTTGTCGGCGAACTTGGCGACGGCTGCGACACCGCCCAAACCAATGTCGAGTTCGCCACGGGTCATGGCGGCGGGCATTCTGCTGCCACCACCAACTTTCACAAATCGCAGCAATGCAAGCTTCTTACCATTTTCGATAAGTTCGTAAACTTCCCGCGGTTTGACTTCCTTAAGATAGGGCAGCGATGCTTTTTTGAAGCGCTCGCCCTCCAGGGCAGCTACGAAAAGGGCTAATTGATGGTCGTGCCCCACATGGCCGACCGTAAGCATAACGGGTGCGCTATCGGAGGGATCCTGAGGCTGCGACGATTTGTTACATCCTAAAACCGCGATCACAATAAACGAGAACAACAGCATCTTGCTTTTCATTTTCTTGCCCCTTTCTGGTGCATATGTTGTAAGAAAACCACGCCCAGAGGACGTGGTTTTCTATGGTTTAATAAAAAGCCAGCAGCGAAACATAAGAAAACCGCATGACATCTCATTCGTAAAATGCTCTGATGTTCAGTCAGCTACTATTAATTAATAGCCATGCACTTCTTTCGCAAGAAACTTTTTAATATGCTCAGGTGTCTTATTCTTGGTGATAAGAGACACGATGATATTTGCCGCGACAGCCAAAGGTGCGCCTATCCATGCAAAATACCAGGGGTTCACATACATATTCATGAATTCTTTTGCAGGAAGTACAACACCATATTTACCGCACACAAAGTAAAGCAGTGCGAGAATCGCAACGCCTGAACCGACAATAACGCCTGCCCATGCTCCGGTGCGATTTGAACCGCTCCACCAGATGCCCAGCAGGAACAGCGGGAATATTGTACATCCGGCCAGTGAGAATGCCAACGCAACCAACTGTGCGATCAAAGCAAGATTTAGCAACGCCACAATAGCAACGCCAGCTGCCATCAGGATTGTACCCGTTCGTGCCATAAGCATCTGTTTTTGCTGGGAAGCTTCAGGGTTGATTACTTTGAAATACAAGTCGTGGGCAAATGCAGATGCTCCCGCGACAAGCAAACCCGATACTGTTGAAAACGCTGCGGACACAGCACCTGCCGCCAGAAGACCGACGATTATCGGCCAGACGTCTCCTAGCTGGGCCGCGTAAACAACGATAGCGTCCTTCGCAAGTTTTCCGCCTTCAGGATTCGAAGACAGGATCTTTGCGTATGAGGCGTATACCGGAGCACTCCAGTAAAGCAGGCAGATAAAGAACAAACCCCATACGACGGACCAGCGAGCATCTTTTGCACGCGGAACAACATAGAATCGCTGAATAACGTGGGGCAGACCTGCGGTACCAATCATCAGCGAGAAGCAGAGAGCCAACCACTGGAAAGCACTCATGCCCGTTGCAGGATCCCACGGCATGGCATATTCCGGGGATGGTAGTATGGCAAAGTCCTGGCCCATACGGTTCACCAGACCTTTCACCGGCTCGAGACCGTTTACGATGTCTGATACAACTCCACCATTACTTATCTGCGGAATAAAAGCGCAGTATCCGAATTTCTGGGCAAGAATGAATAAGGGGATCATGAATGAAATTATAATAATTACATACTGAATCTGCATGTTCTTGGTAACACCAAGCATGCCGGAAATCAGCGTATAGGTAAGTACTACTGATGCCCCGATAATTACTGCCCACATGTAATCAATTCCAAGGATCCATTTGAACATCAGGCCGATACCGGCAAACTGACCCACGCAATAACAAAACGAAATGCAGATCGCCAAAGTCGCACCGACGGTGCGAAGACCTTTTGAATAATAACGGTCGCCGATAAAATCGCTGGCAGTGTATTTACCATAACGCCTTACCTGACTGGCCATGAGAATGAGCAAAAGTACATATCCGCCCGTCCATCCCACAACGTATGACAACCCGTGATAACCGGAACCATACAGAATAGCAGCCATACCCAGAAAAGAAGCCGCACTCATCCAGTTCGAAGCGATAGCCATCCCCGCCCCCACCGGTGAAATCTTTCTACCTGCAGCCCAGTAACTAGACGTGTCTTTTGCCCGGTTGAATATACCGACAAGAATAAAAATAGCCAATATTCCGATAAGCAGAATAGCTGGAAATAGTTTGAATTTTCCTTCAAGTTCTGTTGCAGAACCTGCGGCAAATACGTTGCTGCTTAAGCCCAGCAAGATTACCGCAAGAACACTTATTTTAATTAACTTAGACATTAAACTCTCCTTATAGAATTATTTTTCAGTAAAACCGTATTTAGCGTTAATTTTGTCGATCAGTATTGCATAGGTAAGACATAGCAAGACAAAGAGGATCAACAAAAACTGAGCTGTGTACCAGTAATGGAATGGAAATCCCAAAAACTTTGCTTCAGTCAAAGGTCCACGGTTATGAACTAAAAAAAGTTCCATAATTCCAGGCAAAGCAACTTTACTTTTATCGCTTAAAACCGCTGGGTTTTCTGATTTAAGAGAAGTCGGCAGCAGATCAATCATCAGCTTATCAAAGCCCGTATCAGCTAAACCGATGGAGGCGGCGACAATTTTGGTGTCTGCTTTACCCCCATTGTAATTTGCAAGTACCGCTTTTTTATCGGCTGGTAGTAGAGAGTTTACTGAGTAGCAGAGTGCTTCTTTCAAAATAACTTTGTCTTTATCGCTAACAGCGATATTTTTACCAAGCACAGACAAAACCGATCTGCTGAACTGTTTCTGTGCATCAGCATCTGCGTTTCCGCTTACGACGCTTGGCCACACCTTTTGGAATGTTTTATAAGCCGGTTCCGGTGTTGCTTTGCATGTATATAAAAGCAAGAACTGGAACCCGAATACCGCGACAAGCCAAATGACTAGCATGACAGAGATCAATTTCATGTCGGCTCGTGCGTGCGGCGACTTGGGCCTAAAAAAGTTAACATCGTACTTGCTGGGGCCAGAAGATTGAGGGTCTTGCTGATCTTTTCCCTGTGCATCAGTCATCACGTGACTCCTTCAGCGGTTAAATTTTCGATATAAAAATCCGGATTGTCCGTCAATCCGGATTAAGAGACAAATTTGCTACAAACAGAAACAGCCGCATCCTCTATGGAATAAGGTAGAAAGTATATGAAATACGCATTAATTTGACAAACACTTTATCTCAGGTATATCAGGTATTTTTTATGTTAGAGCATTGAAAAGTTGAGAGTTCGTGTTTTTGCGATGCGGATTTGTTCGTGGCAAGGAAGAAATATGAGGCATATTACCTATATTCTGAAATGTTTCTGACGCCGCCACGGGCAAAGCAAGCCAGTAAAAAGCGAACTGTCAAGTTTGATATGCTCTAACCTGTCCCAGTGAAATCAAAGCTGATTCGTTTCTGGATATTGGTGATTTGTGCAAAGGTTTGTTTGAGCATAGTTTCTTCAATATGCGTCAATTCTTTCGGATTTATGTTGTTGTTCGGCTGGGAGTTCTGACCAAGCATCTGGGTCTGATGTTTAAATCGCATTTGCATCAGATAGTTATAGGAAACAACCGTCTCGTCGTAATCAGCCTTTTTGACTATATTTTTCTCGTATAGTTTGTCAAGGCGGTCCAGTGTGTTTGTTTCGTACACTCCGTTGTTGAGCGCATAAAGCCTCGCGAAGTTTACTATCGGAAGCATTGATTCTTTGATATCAAACGTGTTGGGCTTGTCACCCGATGACTCGAGAACAATCTTGCCGAACATTCCGATAGGCGGTTTGTAATTCAGAGCATCCAGTGCGAAATGCTGGAAGAACGGCGCATTGTTGTTCAGTAAGTTGAAGATATGCTCACGCAATTCAACTGCCAAGCCTTCTTCACCAAAGACCGAGCGAAAATCAAAAAAGATATTGAACTCTCTAAAATCCTGCGGTGCAGCTTCTGCTATCCACTCCTTGAACTGTTCCTTCCAGCCGGCTAACGGCATGCACCACTTTGGATTATTCGCCATCACTTCGCCGTTGCAGTACTTGTAGCCGGTTTCATTCAGCCAGTCGCAGACTTTTCCACCCAGCTTCAGGAAATATTCCTGCACGCTGCTGTTTTGCTCCGCCGAAACATCTTCATAGATAATTGCATTATCCTGATCGGTAAACAGTGTCTGCTCTTGTCTTCCCTCGCTGCCCAAAGCCATAAAGGAGAACCGAACCGGAGGTTCCCCCAGCTCATCGAGAGCAAACTGAATGTATTTTTCAACAATCGAATCCGAAACCGCAGTAATTATATGCATAATGCTCTTGGATTTTGCCCCGCTTTCAACCAGGCTTTTGACCAATTGCGGCTGCCTCTTATGTGTCTCTACTATCTTATCAACAGAGCTGGCTGAATGGATTTCATGAAACATGAATGTTGAAGAATAGCGATGCAGCAAAAGAATATCACTGTTGCGGACAATACTGCGAACCCGGCCGGTATTGTTTTTAACAGCGAGGTGTTGTACGCCATGCTCCTGCATCATTAAAATGGCTTCAAAGACCAAAGTGCTGTCAGAAATTGTGAGCAAAGGTGAACTCATGATCGTGCAGGCCGGACTATTAACATCGATAGCTTTGCCTACCGCACGCTCACGAAGATCATGATCTGTCACAATACCAACAACATCTCCTGCTTCAGCAGTTAATAGTAATGCACTGTAGTCCCGCTTTGCCATCATTTCAGCAGCATTAGAAATTGACTGATTCATATCACAAAATATCGGCTCAGAAAGAAAATGACTTATCGGCTCATTCAGATAAAGCAACGAAGACTGTAATTCGGCGATCAGGCTTTCTTGCTCTTTCTGGATGTTTTTTTGTTCGGTAATATCTTCCACAATACCGTCATAATACCGAAGAATCCCATTTTTGTCTTTGAACTGCACTACGGACAGTAGCACTGCCGGCATAGAACCGTCTGTCTTTTGCAGCTGGACGACTTTGTTTTCTATCTTACCTTTATCAGTCAGTTCATTGATGAAATTCTTGCGGTCCGCGTTATCATGAAAAAGATCCAGCAAGTTCACTTGGCTTAAATCTTCAGTTGCTTCAATACCCAGAATCGACAATGCCGCCGGATTAGCTTGTATCAATCGACTATGCCTGCCTGTTGTTGCGCGGAAAACGCCGATGTTGATAGCATTTGTTAATTGTGCATATTGTTGTCGCTGCTGGCCAAGTTCGTCTTCGACCTGTTTGTGCTGGCTGATATCCTTGGCAACAATGATGCTGCCGTCTTTGCCTGCAACCGATATGTTTGACATCGCCATAACCACATCAAACACTGTACCGTCTTTATGTTTGAGTCTGGCCTCGAACTGGGCGGGGACTGGCTGGCCGTTAACGAAGTTTTTTAAATATTCCCCCTTCGTCTCATCTTCTTCCAAATGCTCAGGCAGAATATCATGGATATCCAGATCGGCAAACTCATCTTTTGTGTAACCCAGCATATCCTGCATAGTCTGATTGGAAAAGACACACTTACCGCCCAAAGTCATGATTGTACCTTCAGTCGACGCTTCAACCAAAGTACGATACTTTTCACGTGACTGATGCAAGTCAGCTTCGGCATGTAAACGCTGTCGCTCTATTCGGAAGCTCTGTTGCGTAATAAAAACAAGCAACATAAAAATAACTCCCGCAATCACAAGCGATATTACAACCAGCTTTCGGGTCAGCCGTGCAATCTCGAGCTTAACATCTTCTATGTAGATCCCCGTGCCGATAATCCAGCCCCAAGGTTCAAATCCCTTTACATAAGAGAGCTTTGGCACATCTTTGTCGGGGTCATCCTTCCACTGCCACGTATAGTCCACGTATCCTTGATTATTCTGCTTTACGGTATCTACAAAAGCGACAAAGAGCTTTTTTCCCTGCCTGTCCTTATAATCAGAAAGGTTCTTGCCTTCCAATTCCGGCCGATAGGGATGCATTATCATTTTCGGTTCAAGGTCATTGATCCAGAAGTAATCTTTGCGTTCGGGGCCGTACCGCAAATGTCGGATTTCTGCAATAGCCTGTTTCTTCGCTTGGGCGCGCGTCATCGTTCCTTTTTGTTCTTCTTGGGCATACCTGTCCAGAATGCTCCAGGCAGAATCTGTCAGCTTGCGAATCATCTCCCGCTTGTGATCCAGACTATTCTTCTCAAACGTCGGAACAAGAACAGCAAAGAATGTAAAAATAAATAAACCGATAGCAAGAATCGTCGGAAAAATGATCTTCATGAAAAAAACATAACCTGCTTTTTTTTTGCTTTTCATCATTTGATATATTTCCTTTGCGTCTGCCTGTTTATTTTAATTAACGTCCTTCGGACGAATTTTGTCAACTCCACTTCAAAACGGTGTCAACAAAGACAAATTCCTATACAGTTAAATCATCCAAACCGACCAACTTCAAAAACGGCAATAGATGTTCTTGGTTTATCGTAAGCCCCGGATCCATAAGCCTTGGGGGAATCTCTCCGTGAAAATCACTGCCCGAACAAACCAGCAAGTCATTCTGTTTTGCACTTTTGAGCAATAGATGTGTTTCTTGCTGGGAATAAGGCTTATAGTTCGCTTCGATTCCTGCCAATCCGTACTCTTTCAATTCTATTAATAGATCGTCAAACTGCTGCTGGGTTCTGTATAAATATAGAGGATGCGCCAGAAAAACGTGTCCGCCCGCATCATGAATTAGCGATATGGCGTCTTCAAATGGTATTAAACATGCAGCTTGAGATAATTCATGTCCGCCTAAACGGCATAATATGGATTTAAATTTATCAAGCTTTGCGTAAAACCCCGGATGCAAATGTTTATAGTTTCGTTCAAGTTCATGATGGAGTTGTTTATGGTTACTGTCAAAACCATACCCCAGCAAATGATAAATATGCCCTTGTTTATTAGCCGACATTTCAACACCGTTAATACATGAAATTCCTCGTCGTCTGGTGGCACTTTCAAATCGTCCAAGCCCGTCGATGTTATCATGGTCTGTCAGGGCCGCGTATTTTACCCCAGCATAAGCCAATTGATCCGCCAATATCTCAGGCGAAAACATTCCATCACTGAAATTTGAATGCAGATGAAAATCTATTTTAACAGCATTGCTCAACGGTGACCTCTAATGAAATATTTAACTTAACTTTCGCCATTCTACCATTCTCGCAATTCCAAATGCAAAAAGAAAAAAGAATTGTTGCCCTATGCCAAAATTGAGGTGCTAAACGAATGGGGGATACTTGATCATGACCCCTTCCCCGTGAATTAGAGCAGTTAACGATTAAGATGCGACGTGGGTTGGCGAGGACAAGGTTGCCAAGGACGCTGAAGCAGACATAGTAAGCTATGTCGATCAAGCGGACGCAGACAACGCTGCCGTGCTACGATCCGAGGCGTTTGTAATATTCTTGCAGGGCCTCGCGATACTCGGCGGGAAATTTACCCTTCATTGCGTCGCTGATGTCGTCGCGGATTTGTTTAGCCCCGCCCGCCGACGTGTCGCCGGTGACTTCCAGCTTTTTACCAAACGATTTCCTGGCATCCTGCAAATTCGATATAACACCGCGCCGCCGTCGCAACGCGTTTTGATATTCCCCACGCTCCAGATCGTTCCTTACGCGGTTCATCAGCAGGATGGCTCGCGAGAGTTTGAACTTCGCGTAATTTCCCGTCTTGAATCGCACCTGCAGCCGCTCTGCCCGATTTACGATGTTCGCCTGTTTACCCGCCAACGCCTTTAGTTTTTGCTGATCCTTCAGCCCCGCCGGCACAGAACCCTCAAGCCCCTCGGCCCCGGATCCGCTGAGTTTTCCACCGCCCGTCGCTCCGCCCGGGGGGTCTGTTGAAACGTCGTTGATTTGCCCCTTCTGGAAAGGGTCGCTGCTTAATCGCGTCGGAGTTCGCCGCCCGCCTTTCCCGACAGCTTTGTCTTCGACGTGCTCGCCCGACGCCTTGCCGGTTCTGCCTTCACCGCTACGCCCGCCGATTTCGCTCGTATTGGGCAGCTGATTACCAGTTACACCCTGTGCGTTCATATTCGAGATCGGCCCATCGACCGCATCCCAGCCGATGCCTTTGTTACCACTCATCGCCGCCTTTGACGTCGTGTCGTCCATCTCCTCGAAAAGGTCTTCCTCTTCCTCGAGCAAATCACCGACGAGGTCTTCTAACTCGGTGGGAAGTTCTGCGTTTTCGAAATTTTCCTGCAGCTCAGGCGATTCCATCTCCCACTTTTTGCGATCCGGTTCGTCGGGCAGCCACTTTTCGATATTGGCTGTCAACGTCTTAGCGTTTTCGACGCCGTTATTCTCGCAGGCGGTTGCAATTTCGACGCTTTGTTTCGCCAACGCATCCTTCGCCATCGTCACATCCGTCTTGATCGACAGCAGTTCCTTAAGCAACGACGGATTTGCGAAATCCTGCTCGGCGAGCTTGGCGAAGTCGGCGAATTTTTCGTTGAGGAATTTCTCCCACTTATCCTCGAGGCTCGCAAGTTCGTGGAGCAATTTTTTATCGGCGTCAGTAAAATCGTCGAGCGATTTTTTGTTCAGCCGCTTCGCCGCCTCGATAATCCTCTGATGCTCGTCGATGAATTTCGCGAGATCATTTTTCAACGCCTCGCGTTTCGCTTGCATTGCATCTGGTGACAGGTCGGCGGCATCCTGAGAATTCAACGCGTCGGGTTTTTTCGCAACAAGCGTCGGCATGATGGCGAGCATATCCTGCAGGGCATTTATTATGCTGTTTTGCGTTGCCCCCAGCGCATCGCATGGTTTTAAAAAAAGTTGCGAAAGATCGGTTACCCCCGCGAGAGCGGCGGCTTGCTGGACAGCGGTGGGGGCTTCGTTTTCGGCGAGCAGTGCGATGGCGTGTTTAATGTCGAGCAGATTGCCATCGAACGGAAATTCGCTCTTCAGTGAGCGGAGTTTTGCGAGAATCGACTTTTGCCCCGCTTCGATTTCCGACGCCGTGGTGAGCATATCTTTCAGCGTTTTACTGCGTGATGCGATTGCCGTATTCACGCGATGTTGTGACTGAATTTTCAGCAACCGCAGCAATTCGTACTGCAACTGGTTGTATCGATTTTGACGCGATTTTGCGATATCCGCTTTGCTGCGAATGGTGATGGTGTACTTTTTCGTCATCGCCGTTTGCGGGTCGCCGAATTTTTCGCCCGATCTATTATCCGTAACCGTCGCAAAATAGACTACGGTATCGCCCACCTTACGCCCGGTGGGTTTCCACGTGTACAACGTTGAAATTTTCTTCTTCCCGACGGTGGAGGGATTAAAATTTTCGACCGGTTTTGCTTTTTGCCCCGGTGAAGCGATCCAAAGTTCCAGACGCGAAATTCCGTAGTCGTCGGTCGCACGAATTTTCATCGGCAAAACGTCGGTGGGTGAAATTTCGACATTTCGTTTCGGGGCGGTGAACTGAATTTTCGGTGCTGCGTCGGGAATTGCGGAAATGGGATAAAATCCATCCCCCTGCGCGCCGTTTTCGGGAAGTTGCAGCAACAATCGCCCCGACTTGCTGAAAAACTTGAACCGCATTCCACCGTTGGCCTCGACGGGGAAATTGGAGATGAATTCTTCGCCATTAGCGTCAGCGGCGAGTGCTGCTTGGGTTCCGTCGGAAAATTCCACAATGCCTTTTGCAACCGGCGTCTCGAATGCAAGATTAATTTTCACTTGCGAACCGGCCGGTGCTTTTATCTCCGCCGATACCGGATCGAGTTCTGCGGTTTTAGGCTGCAGGCCGGTGTAATTGGGATAGGTGTACTCCGCGGTAAAAGTTTTGAGCGTCGGGTGAATTATAGCGACGGTGTACCACGGTTTGTCGGTCGGCCAGCGGGAATTTTTATTATTGGTCTTGTCATGAATTCTGACAAAATATTGAAGTGGCTCTCGCACGTTTTTGATGTGGTAAATGAAACGCAATGTATCGGGCGACTTGTGCGAATCGGCGAACATGGCCCGCGGATGTTTTTGGCCTTCAATGACGACTTCGGGAATCAGCAAGTTTTTCGAAAGCCCGTCGTCGGAAATTGTCACCGCGATGTCGAGCGACTCTTCGGGAAAAACCGATGCGTCACCGGGCGAAAGTTCGATAAGTTTGATGTCGTTGACTGCGGTTACATACGATGTTGGCGACAGTGCGGCCTGGAGGCCTCTGCTGAAAATCGCAGGCTGAACGGCGGCGAAAACCAGCAGGGCGATAATTGCCGCTCCCGCCACAATTAAACGGCGGACGAGTTTCTTTTTGGCAGGGCGGATGCTTTGGGAAAGATCGACGCGGGTGGCGTGGCGGTTAGATTCGTTGATGGCGAATTGCACCAGGTCGCCGCTGACTTGCGATTGATCTTCGGATAGCAGCACGGAGTTGATCAGGTCGTTGCCGATTTCCGGGCAGGAGCTTTCGATGAATCGCGCCGTCTGTGCTGGATTCTGTCGGCCGAGAATTGCACGCAATATAACCCAACCCGCGCCGCCAGTAAGAAGCAACATTATAAATCCGAAGAGGCACCACCGCAACGCCGATGGGGGCTGATCGCTCCAATATCCAAACAGCGACACGAGCAGCAATCCGCCCGCGAGAATTCCAAGGCTTCCGACAACCACCGATAGTACCGCCGTTGTCCAGCGGCGGCGCTGAATTTCCCGAATCTGCGTTAGCAGGGCGTCGGTTCCGCGGTACTGATGTTTTTTGCTGTTACCCATCGGTGTTGATTATAACAACGCGGCGGGGTCTTGCATATTGCAGGAAACCGTATTGCGCAAAAAAACCGCCTGCGTTCCATTTGGATTCGCAAGCGGTTTTAGTTTGTAGGCCGGGTCTTGACCCGGCGGCTTTTTGATAGCACTTCACCTTGCCGGGTCGAGACCCGGCCTACTAATGCTGAAAAAACGTCCGCAACTGATCTTTACTTTTTAACGCCGAAAGCTTCATTGTACCACATCTGCATTTCGTCGTCGCTGATGGCGGTGGTTCGGCCGGCTTCGTATTCTTCGTCCACGCGGTCGCGGATCGCCAGCAATCGGGCGTCGTCCTTGGGAACGTCGACCTGGAAGTTCGCTTCCAGCCAGTGTTTGATACCGGCGGCACCGGACTTGTCGGTAATCGCCACAACGATCGGGCGGCCGAGAATTTTTTGCGTATCGAACGCGGAATAAATTTCCTCGCTCTTGAGCAAACCGTCGGCATGAATCCCAGCCCGCGTCGTGTTGAAGTCTCGCCCGATGAACGGATAGTTCGTCGGCAGATCGAAACCGACTTCGTCGCTGAAATAGCGAGCGATTTCGGTGATGACTTTGTATTTCGGCTGCTTTTTCGAGGATTTGAGATCCGCAAGCTGTCCAGCCTCGATCACCATCGCCTCGAGCGGTGAGTTACCCGTTCGCTCGCCGATACCCATAAGGCTCGAGTTGCAGGCCGAGCATCCGTACAGCCACGCCGTCGTCGGATTTGCGATAACCTTGTGGAAATCGTTATGCCCGTGGAATTCCAGCAGCTCGCTGGGTACGCCCGCGTCGTGAATCATTCCGTGCACGAGCTTCGGAATCGATCGCGGTAAGGTTGCACGCGACCACGGAACACCGTAGCCCATCGTGTCGCAGAGCCGGATTTTGATATCGATGCCGCTTTCCTGTCGCAGCTTCATCAGCTCGATGGCGAACGGCACGACAAAACCGTAGAAGTCTGCACGCGTGACGTCTTCAAAGTGGCATCGCGGGATGATGTTTTCGTCGAGGGCGGCGCGAACAACGTCTAAGTACTGACCGAGCGCCTGGCGGCGATCTTTGTGCAGTTTCAGGAAAATGTGATAGTCGCTGCAGCTCGTTAAGATTCCGGTCTCGGGAAGTTTCATTTCCTTGACGAGCTTGAAGTCGCTTTTGACGGCGCGGATCCAGCTGGTGATTTCGGGGAACCTGGCACCGACTTCGCGGCACTTGTCGACGGCTTCGCGGTCCTTTTTCGAGTAGAGGAAAAACTCGCTCTGCCGGATCAGCCCCGTGGAATTGTCCAGCTTGCTCATGAGCTTGTAGATGTCCACAATCTGCTGGACGGTATACGGCGGGCGAGCCTGCTGCCCGTCGCGGAACGTGGTGTCGGTGATCCAGAAATCCTTCGCTGGTTCAAGCGGAACATCGGCGTCCTCGAAAGTTATTTTCGGCAGCTCGACGTAGGGGAACATGTCCCGGTAGAGCTGGGGTTCGTCGATATTTTGTAGTTCGTAAGTTTTGGCCTGATCGGTCATTCTGATTTCATCCTTCTCTGTATCAGTTACGTTATATCTTAAGTTAAGCATCCCTTATGGACTCTTAGAGCCATTCCATTATAGGGAAATTCTCCGCAGTTGCAACCTGCTGGGGAATATCTTATGTGTCTGGCGGTGAAAATGACAGAATTCAAGATTGAGGCAATTGTCTCAAAGTATTGAAAACAAAAGAGATATGGCGGTTTTTAGAATTTTACTTCGCCGCGTGCAAACATTTGGATTGCCTCGGGAAACGCCTCGCATTCCTGCTGAAACACCCGCGACGCCAAGTCGTCCGGGGTGTCTTCGGGGAGCACGGGGACGCTACGTTGCAGCACGATTGGGCCTTTGTCGTACTCGTTTGTGACAAAATGTACAGTACATCCGGATTCTGTCTCCCCAGCTGCGATGACCGCCTCGTGCACGTAATGCCCGAACATTCCCTGTCCGCCGAATTTCGGCAGCAGGGCAGGGTGGATGTTCATAACGCGGGATTCGTATTTCGGGGGGATTATCCACATGCTCAGGAAGCCCGCCATTATCACAAGGTCGACGTCGGCGGCGTCCAGCAGTGCGGCGATTTTCTGCGAATATTCTTCCAGACGTTCCTCTCCGTACTGCTTGTACTCCACGAGATGCACATCGAGCCCGGTGGCTTTGGAAACTTGGATACCCTTGCATTGGCGCGATGCGACAACGACGGCGACCTCGGCGTCGAGCGTACCGGCCTTGATTCTGTCGGTAATGTTCACCAGCGTCCGCCCCCCGCCCGACAGCAGTACACCGAGTCGCAATTTTTTTCCAGTATTGTTCATTTTATCGCAGTAGGGTCGGCCATTGCCGACCATTTTTAGTATACGGTCAATTTGTTGGTCGGCAATGGCCGACCCTACAACTTACGCCTGTTGTTTAAGGGCGGCGGCGTCGCGGGCGGAAAGGTCGGGGTAGTCGCTGTCGGCTCCGACATCGGGGCGTCGCTTCCAGCTGCGTTCGCATCGCGGGTATTTTTCGCGCGTGTCGAGAACTTCAATGCCTACCATGTGGCCTTCGGGTGCCTCGCCGTCTTGCAATCTGGCGAACCCGACACCCAGCATGTCTTCCAGCTCAGGTAGATAGTCGTTGAGAAAGTTCGTGAGATTCGTTTTCTCGCTCGGGGCTGTCAACACAAGTTCCGTATCGAGCGGATTTTTCACGCCACCAGCGCGAATCGCTTCGAGCTTGATCAACGCCTCACCGCGGATATCCAATAACCGTTCCCACATCCATGCGGGACCCGGTTTGATGATCTCATCCGACGGAATGATATCGTCCGTTGCCGTCGGTGTCAGATCCTCGATCATGCGAATAACCTGCTCGTCGACCTCCGGTAACAGCGTAAGGTGCACCGACTCCGGAGCGTCGCTGTCCTTGTGCGGAATATGCTCCCACGCCTCTTCGCAAGTATGCGGAAGCACGGGCGCGAGCAATTTCACAAGCGTCAGCAGCAGTTCGCGAATGACGCCCTGCGTTGCCCGCCGCCGCGGAGAATTCGGTGCCTCACAATACAGCCGATCCTTGACGGCCGAAAGATACACGTTGCTGGCCTGCACGGTACAGAACTCGTAAATCAGCCGCATCGCACGGTGGAATTCATATTTATCGTAGGCTTCCCGAACGTCGCGAACGAGATATTGCAGCTGCATCTTCATCCACAGGTCGATGGAGTGCTGCGCCGGCTCGGCGGCGTCGGTTTTCGGGTTGTAGTCGTCGATCGAGCCCATGCAGAAGCGGATCGTGTTGCGAATTTTTCGATACGCATCCTCGGCCTGCGAGATAAGCGCCTCGCTGCAGCGGATGTCGTCCTGATAGTTTTGCGACGCGACCCACAGACGCAGGATATCGGCACCGCGTTTTTTCAGTTGGTCGCCGGGTTCGATGGTGTTGCCGAGCGACTTGCTCATTTTGTGGCCGTCTTCCGTTACGACAAATCCGTGTGTCAGGACAGTTTTGTACGGCGCGACACCGGCTGCTCCTAGGGCGGGCAGCAGCGACAGCTGGAACCATCCGCGGTGCTGGTCGGAACCTTCGAGATACATGTCGACGGGGATTTCGTCGATTAATCCGCGTGAGATCGCCACGGCAAACCAGCTCGAACCGCTTTCGAACCAGACGTCGAAAATATCGAAGCCTTTGCGAAGTTTGTCGATGGAAAAATCATCGGGATTCGAAACTTCCGGGTCGGCTGCCGGGTCGTAGTTCGCCAGCAACTTCTCGATGGGGTCGTTGTACCACGAGTCGGAGCCAAATTTTGCAAAAGTCTCACCAACTGCCCGTACGCTGGCGGCGGTGCAGAGCGGTTCGTCTTTTTCGTTGTAGAACGCCGGTATTGGCAAGCCCCACGCACGTTGTCGCGACAGGCACCAGTCGGGGCGCGTTTCGAGCATCCCGGCGATTCGATTTCTGCCCCAGCTGGGAATAAAATCCACTCCGCCGTTGGACTGATCTTTCGCACAGACATCCATCGCCATTTCGCGAAGGGTCTTACCGCTTTTTCGCAGCGGCCGATCGACACCGATAAACCATTGCTCGGTGGCACGAAAAATCGTCGGCGTCTTGCTCCGCCAATCGTGCGGATAACTGTGCGTTATCATTTCCGATGCCAGCAGTTCGCCACGCTCGCGCAGCAGCTCGATGACTTTCGGGTTGGCTTCCCACACGCTGAGACCCTGCATGAACTTCGGGGCAGTGTCGTCGTAGGTTCCGTCAGGTTTGACGGGACAGTAAATTTCGAGATCGTGTTTCAGGCCCGTGAAGTAGTCGTCCGTTCCGTGCCCCGGTGCCGTGTGCACCAGTCCCGTGCCGTCTTCCAGCGTGACATAGTCTGCACCGACGACGGGGCATTGCATTTGCGGGGTCAGCGGGTGGTTGTATTTGATTTCGGAATCGATGAGGGCCTGGCCCTTAAATTCGGCGACGATTTCGTGCGATTTGACGAACCCGGTTTTTTCACCATGGTTCTTTTCGACGGCCGCCAGCACAGCATCGCATCGCTCTTTCGCGACGATCCACCGCTGCGGACCGTCTGTAGTTTCAGCAGCGATTGTGACGTAGTCCATTTGCGGATGCACAGCTACGGCGCGGTTGGCGAGCAAAGTCCAGGGCGTGGTCGTCCAGACGATCAGCATCAGCTTGGTTTTGGTTTCGAGGACGTTTTTGACACCGTCGCAATTACCGGCGGTAACCTCGAAGCCGACGAAAACGCTGGGGTCTTGCCGGTCGTGATGTTCAAGTTCGGCATCGGCCAGTGCTGTGCGGTTGTCGATCGACCAGTGTACGGGTTTGAGCTGCTTAAAGACGACGCCCTGTTCGATTAGTCGTGCGAAAACCTCAAGAGCAGACGCCTCGTATTGAGGATCCATCGTGATGTACGGGTTCGGAAAATCGCCCATCACGCCCAGCCGCTGGAATTGCTGCTTATGTAGATTGACGAATTTGTCGGCGTACTCGTGCGAGAT
>DAOVZK010000041.1 GCA_030635145.1 Planctomycetota bacterium
AGTAAGCGTTCACACCTTTTTTTCCTGTTAATCAAACTGGTTTCTTTTTTTGACAGGATTACAGGATTAACTGTGAATTATCAAAAAGAAAACAAGAGCCAACACTATTAACTGCCAACTGCAAACACCAGCGTAACGAATACAAATTTCGATGTAAATTAATCCTGATTAACAGGATTTTTAAAGCCTATGTTCTATCCTGTGATCCTGTCAAAATTTTTATGTGAATGGTTACGATTTTCAAGCACCTTTTGCGCGGTATAAAACACAGATGGTGAAGCTTCCGAGCGAGGTTCGCCTATAGATCGTCGAGTGAAATCGTTTTTGCGATCTCGACAGTTTCTTCAAATTGCGGTGCACTGATGGAATCAGAAAGCAAGCCCGTGTGATTTGCAGCTCGCGTGGTATCGTGCAGAAACGGGGGCAAGTCCGAATTATGCGGTATGACCTTGCGGAGGATTTTGCTCAGTAAACGTGTTACCGCTGCTCTGGCGGCAGGTTTGAAAACCGCGAGATAAAGCAGTATCGCCGAAACTCCCATAACAAAACCGAAAAGCATTAACCGCACGCTTTCTCTGCTGGTGTTGGCGGTGGTGGGTGAAACTTCTGTGTACCCCTCCGCGCAGGCCGAACCGACTACGAGGAAACTCAAAACCAACGCGGTTAGCAGCTGCAACTTCCATCCCAAATTCGATTTGATTTTCATCACACATACCTCACAAATGCCTGCGCACCCAACACTCAAAACCACCACTACCGGGGACAGCCCCGCCGATCTGTGCGCACCTCACAGAAAATCTCTGAAATTCGCGATGCCCACAGGGCACAGCGAACCTCGCACGCCATTATAAGCGATTTTTGGCGAATTACCGTAAAAATCGCAAAACTTTTTAGCGAATCGAGTTACGTTTTGGAGTGAGCGTGGTACCGTCCATATTCGCAGGCGGGGTTTTACCCAGCAATTTCAGCAGCGTGGGGACGAGGTCAACGGTTCTGGCGATGGGGAGGCGTTTGTGCGGAACTCCCGGCCCGGCAAGCAGTAACGGTACGCATAGGTCGTCGTGGGCGTCGAGTCCGCCGTGACCGGCTGAGTTTTTGCTGCCGAAATCCCAACCCGCGGCGGCGAAGACGGTGATGTCACCGGCCCGCGATGCTCGGAAGTACGCCAGAATCTGCGGGGGGAGGTCTGGATATTTTGTGGCGTGCGTGGCGTTTAACCATTCACGAGACGAGGCGGGGACACCTTTGAGCAGGCGCTGTGGAATTTTCCCGGCCCAGCCGAAAGGATCGCCGCTAACGATGGTGCAGGCGATTTTTCCGTCGCGGCCGAGCGGTTGTGAGAATTCCGCAACGCCGCGTTTGGTGGCCACGCGAATTTTGTCTTTCTCCATCGCCCAGGCGACGGTGTCGATTGCTGGCTTGGCGAGCAGCACGGCGGGGAGGTCGATTTTATTTCCGCGCGTGTCGGGATAATTGTGCAGCTGCTTCGGGGCAGGGCGGATGTCCCACGATGCGTATCCGGCGGAGATGTTATTTTTGCTGACGGGGCGACGGAGGCAGATCGCGCGGAATCGGTCACCGTTTCCGTAAACGACGGTGGAGAATTTGTCGTAGTAGTTTCGCCGCCAGCCTGCGGGGGTTTCTTCCCAGAGATGATCGCGTGCGACGCTTAGCAGCAGCTTGTCGCGGAGATATTTTTCGAGGTCGAAATGCTTTTTGACGTTTCCCAGCGAATGGTCGCTGACGAGTGCGATGACGATGTTGTCCAGCAGCCCGGCTGCCTTCAGGTCGCCCAAAATCCGCCCGATGTGCTGATCACTGTGGGCGATGGCGCGACGGTATTGCTCCGAGTCGACACCGTGTGCATAGCCCATGAAGTCCGGTGCCAGCAGGTATGTGTAGACGAGCGTCGGAAATTTCTTCCACCACATTCGCGACAAATCCATCATCTCGCCGAACCGATACAGCGTCAGGCGGTCGAGGTAGAAATACCACCCGAAGGTATAAACAGGCGAGGCCGAGATCACGTTCTCGAAAAATTTCGTCGTGCCACGGTGCGGCTGAAAGAAAATCGAAACCGTAACGGCGTCTTTGCCTAAAAGTTCATAGATGTTCGGATTAGTGTAGTCGTTATCCAGCAGATTTTTCTGCGCGACGGTGGCGTAGTTCCGCCAGATCAGCGTATCGCGGTCGAACCACGTGATAGCTGGGATGTTGTTGTGCCCCGGAAACTGGCCGGTAACTAAAGACGTTAGATTCGCAAGCGTAATTGATGGGATGTTGGCCACGGCGCGGGGGGCGTATATCCCGCGATCGACAAAGTATCGTTTGATGGCTGGGAGTTTACCGGCGGCGAGCATCTGCTGGAAAATTTCGGCGTTTAATCCGTCGATGACAAAAACGATGGCCCCGCGGACGTCGCCGGCCTGCTGCCCGGCCGGTGGTGTGAAGTTGACCCCGAACGTTTCGGTCTCGGGTGTTTCGTTAAGGGCAAGGCATCCGCACAGGCAGGTAGGCACCAGTAAAGACAACACAAGCAGCAACGACAGCATTGGATTCTCTAAAAATAAAAAGTTCCGTAAAACCATTGCGGGATGATAACCAAAAATCCCGGGCGTGGCAACCTTCGCAAAAATCATTGCGGGGGCGTTTGACTAGATTTTCTGATGGGGGTTTGATTTCTGTTTTGCTTTTTGGCTTTAACCCCGCAGGGGTGATAAGGATTTAGCCGTGGGTGTAACCCACGGTGTAAGGCCCCCTTCGGGGCTTATTTTTAAAGAACATCCATCCCGGGGGTTCCGCTTCGCTTTACCCCCGGCTAAACTCTTTCTGCCCTTTCGGGCTTAAACACATTTTTGGAAATAAAAGACACGCACCTGTTCCCAATACGTTTCGCTGGAGTGATTTGTTAGCTCAAATGCCGTTTTTGCCGCCGCTTACAACCCGAGTTTGATTAGTACACCGCACATTAGGATTGTCACACCGGCCAGGGCGTGGGTGTATCGCTGGAGTTTTGATATAGGCACGAAGCTGATACCGAAGGCGGAGATCAAAACCACCCCCATCATCGTCGAAATTGTAACGACGGCGAAGGTGGCGGTTACGAGCAACAGATTCCAGATGCTGCCTTTGGCGGCGGGGTACATCAGGAGGGGAATCAGCGGTTCGCACGGGCCGAAAACGAAAATTGTGAACAATATCCACGGGGTGAGATTCTTTTGGCCTTCTTTGCCTTCTTTACCTTCCCCACTCGCAGCTGCGCCGGCGTGAACGTGAACATGCTCGCTGTTATGCGTGTGCGTATGTTCGTGGGCGGCGGGGGTGTTTTTGTGTGCGTGAAAATGCCGGTGCGGTTTGTTCTTAATTGCTCGCCGCACACCCCAGACCGTATACACAAGTCCGAAAGCGATAAGACACCACCCCGCGATGCCGCCGCGAAATTCTTCAATGGATTCCAGTTTGAAAACAGCAATCCCCAACGCCACGCCGACAAGCCCCAACACAACGCTGCTTAAGACATGGCCGATCCCGCAAAGAAACGTAACTATCGCAGTTTTTCGCAGCGACCACTTACCGGACTGTGACATCACGATAAACGGAAGATAATGGTCTGGGCCCATAAGCGTATGACCAAATCCGATCGACGCTGCTGCAATTAAAAGAACTATCAGTTCGGGGGACATGGAGAATTCCTTTCGTATTCGCTTTTATTATTTTTTAACTAAAAATAATAACAACCGAGATTTTATGCCAACGAGATATTGTTGTCAACAGCCTATTTCATTGAAATTGGCGGACAGAATATGGTTCTGGTGAAAATTTGGCTGATTTTCGGGCGCTGATAAAAAGCTGAATGATTTGTGCCCAAAAATGCGTACACTTTTCGGGGCAAATAGTGTATAAGATTGAAGCATTAAATTTTCACTGTTCAGGAGTATGAAATGGAAAACGGAAAAAAAATGGTTCTCTGCATCGACGATGATCCCGATGTACTTGAAAGTCTGAAAATCGTGCTGGAAGCTAACGGGTATGGTATGAAGGCAGCTGCCAGTGCCGCCGAAGGGCTTGCAGCTTTCAATGATACGAATCCTGACTTGGTCATAGTCGACCTTATGATGGAAGACATCGACGCCGGGGTTAACTTCGTCAAAGACGTCAAAGCCACCGGCAGTGACGTTCCCGTCTATATGCTCAGCAGCGTTGGGGACAGCATGAGCGACACCATCGACAGCGAATCGCTTGGGTTGTCGGGGATTCTCCAAAAGCCGATCGATACGAAACATTTGCTGATGATTGTGGAAAAGGCAACGGCGTAGTAATTATCGGGCATTGTTTTTTCGATAGAAGAGGCTGTTGCATAATTCCAGCCAATTAACGTAAGTCCTTATTTTATGTCGATTGGTTCCACGTAAATAAAGGAGTTATGAAAATCCTGGGTAATTGTGCAACAGGCTCAGAACAAATGCGAAAAGCATTGTGAGGTTTTTTCGTATTGTTCGTATTGTTCATTTGGTGGCGGGTGCGTGTGAAGATCGAGCTTAAAATGCTCTAGACTATCGTCCCTGTCCCGGATATGTACTTGCGCCTGTAGCTCAGCTGGATAGAGCAGCGGTCTTCTAAACCGCAGGTCATTGGTTCGAGTCCAATCAGGCGTGTTGTAAGCGGGGGGCTGCGTAGGCAAGCCCGCCTTTTCCGCCTTTTCCGGCTTTTTCCCAGCAATCCTAAATCCCCCTTCATTTCGTAGATTTTGGGCTGAGATTGGGTGGAAATATGGAAAAATCCCAGGTTTTTTAAATACGACTATAAGTTATTGTACGGTAGGTGTTTGTAAATAATCGGAATAGTCACAATCGCTAAAGGTTTACCCCCGTAACGCCGATAAATAATACAGACAAAGGAGACGCGATAACGTCATGAGAAGTTGTCGCAATTCGCGGTGAAAATCGCGTGGCAGGGAAGCCAAACCAAAGCCGAGAAAGAGGTACTGTATAATGGCTGATTCCTTTGGTTCGCTTCCGAATAAGACGGTAGAAGAGTTACCGTCATCCAAGCCATCTCGCAGTTCGCGAGGCGCCAAGCCCAAGACCAACGCGAAAATCGTAAGGTCGCAGGGGACTCTTAGCTACGGTAAACATTCGCGGAAGTTGGACGAGGATCAGCCGATACGGCATGAGTTGATTGCGAGGGTTCGGGCGGAAATCGAGGCAGGTACTTTTGAGACTCCCGACCGGATCGAGGCGACACTTGACTGTATACTTGACGAAATTTTATAGCATTTTTTGAAAGTCATGTCACGCGGGCATGTCTGTTTCGCGCTGTCTTTTGAAAAAGACAGAGGCGAGACGTAATGAAACCATATGACATCTCATTCGTGAAATGCTTTAGGTACATAAACAAAATAGGAATTCTGCTTTTGCCATTTGTTGTCAGTTCTCCTTTTTTATTTTCTGTTACCGGGCGTTGCGTGGACGTCCGGTTGTTTTTTGTGCTGCGATAAGCTGAGGGCAGAGATTTCCGACTGGACTGGCTGGGCGAATTCTTTACAATCTCGGGGACTATGACAGACACAATTTCCATTGCGATAGAAACTTCTTCCCGCGCCGGTGCCGTTGCGCTAGGGCGTGGGGACAAAATCCTCCAGACCCGCCCGCTGGGCCCGTCGGGTAAGCATGCATCCGAGTTGCTACCGCAAATAGACGCCATGCTGAGCGCCGCCGAGCTTGGGCCAAACGACATCGGTGAGATTTACATTTCGGTTGGCCCGGGGAGCTTCACCGGCTTGCGAGTCGGAATCACCGTTGCCCGCACGATCGGGCAAATGGTTCCGGGGGCTAAAATCGTAGCTGTTCCCACACCGCTAGCTATCGCCGAGAATTTTTTGGCGGAATCGTGCGACCAGGCCCAGCCGTGGGAAAATCTCGGTGTATTGCTCGCCGCCAAGCGAACGGGCAAGGGTGTGTCGGTTCATGCAACGCTGATAACGCGAACCAGCGGGGGGGTAGCTGAGGTCGCCGAAACGATAACCGCGTCGGTGGACGAGATACTTGCAAAATTCCCGCAGCCGATACTGCTTACCGGCGAAGGGTTGGGATATGTGGATATCGAGCAGGCAGATGGGGTTACGATTGCCGGATCAGATGATATTTGCTATCCGAGGGCAGAGGGTGTGTGGAATGTTGGGCGGAGATTGGCGGCGGCGGGGAAATTCACGCCGTTTAACGAGTTGCTGCCAGTTTACTCCCGCCAGCCCGAAGCTGTGCGATTGTGGCAGCAGCGAAACCCCGAAAAGTAGAGCGGGGGATTGCAACGTGGGGAGGCAACACTCTTGTGACAAGATGCTTATCACTACCCGCCACTATGCCAAGCCCCAAGCTCAGCCTGGGTTTTCAGCCCACCTACGCTTCGGCGATTTCGATTAGGCGCTCAGTCAGTTCGACATGCCGCTGCTTTTCGCGACAAATCTGCGTCAGCTGTAACGCGGTATGCTCGTCGGTTTGGCCCATTACAGATTCGTAATGCCCCAGGGCTGCCTGATGGTGCGAAAGTAATTCCTCGAACTGCTGACGAATGATTTCCTGTTCAAGCATCGCTGACTCCTTTTGCGATCTTGTCGGTTACTGTTTTGACCATTTTTTGGTGGTTTTCGGAGTCGGATCGAATCGCCCCAAGAATGGCGTAGATTTCGGCACGCTGTTCATCGTCGAAACATTCGGTGCGTGCGAGTTCTTCTTCTGCTGCGGCGAGTGAGGCGGCAATCTTCGATTCGGTGTCGGTGAGTTGGGCATCGCCCTGATAAAATTGCGAGTTAACCTCGGTCACTGTGCACTCCTGAAGCATCCATGATAAAAACGGTGAAGCAAATCCATCGTCCCAAAAAACATCTTTCAAACATCAAATCCATCACCCCGAATTTTCTCCGCGAGAGACGAACGTCAACCCTCACGGGGCGTATCTTCGCTTCGTAAACCCAAAAACAGACCCACACCCATGGCACGAAAACAACGAAAAAACGCATATAACTCGACGACTGTATTTTCTCATAAATTTTATGAAAACGCAAGAAAAACAAATCTCACAAGGGCGATTATTTCGCGGGCCAATCTTGCGACTCTATGTGGGGTAACAATTAGGTAATCTTTTGCTGAATAATGTCCAAAACCCCTCAATTATGAGACGCCCGAAGTCGATATAGAGTACAGCAGGGTCGAGGTTTTTCCGTGATGGGTCTGAAATTATGCAGATTTTTACGCGATACCTTGGGTGGGTACGAACTACCGGGGAGATTTTGTCTAATTGTCCGGTGGCTGGAAGAAATCTTTTGTCGGTCATGTCGCTCTATTTCGGGCGTTTACCTTATGGCTGTCAACTAGAAATGGTTTGTATGCCAGCTCGGGGATTTTCCAGAACTTATCGCGTTAAAGTCGGGGCCTGCGAACATAAACTCAACTCAGGAGATCAAACGTGGTAAAACAACTTAACAAGCATTGTATTGGTAGCGATTTTGTGATTATAGGGAAATAAAGTGATACTGAAATCCATTCAGACAAAAGTGATTCTGGTAACGGTGTTGTGCCTTGTTGCTACGGTGGTGGCGTTGGTGGTGTTCAGTGTGCTCTCAACGTCAAAAACACAGCAGATGGTCAATGCGAAAGTTACTGACCTGACCAATAAAGGTGCCAAAGATACTCTCGTTTCACACGCCGAAGCTAAAGCTATTCTCGTACAAGCGTATTTGAATGAAGCCTCGGATACGGCACGCGCACTGGGTAATGTATTTGGTGGTACAAAACGCAAAAATGAAAACGACGACATTCTTCTTGAGGCTACCCGTGAGCAATTAAGTGCAATTCTCCGATCTGTGTTGGAGGAAAATGACAATTTTCTTGCTGTTTTTACATGCTGGGAGCCCAACGCCATGGATTTGCTCGACAGCATTTACGCCGGTGACACTCAATTCGGTTATGATGCAACCGGACGATTTGTACCGCGTTGGACTCGTAATCAGTACGGGCGCATAGTTGTATCGCCGCTTAAAGATTACGAGAGTTCTCAGCTTTTGGCCAGCGGATTGAGGCTTGGGGAGTATTACCTCAAACCAAAAGAATCCCAAAAAGAAGGCCTGGTCGGCCCTTATAAGCGAGATGTGGATGGCGTAGCAATCTGGTGCAGCAGTTTCGTTGTGCCGATCGTAAGTGAGGGCAAATTTTACGGTGTCGTAGGGGTTGAGCTGGAATTGTACAAAATTCAGAAACTGATTGAGAAAAACAACAATCTTTTCGGCGGCCAGGTAGGAATTACAGTTTTCAATGAAACCGGCAATATTATTGCCTCAAGCCAATTTCCCAACAAGATCGGCAAGAATATTAAGGACGTCATGCCGAGCCATCGTAGTGTCCGTAGAGGATTAGATCATTTAGTTCTCCAAAAGCGGCGGCAATTCAATGAAGAGAGGGATATTGTCGAGACTGTGCCCATAAATACCGCAGCTGGCCAGCAACCATGGAATCTGGTTGTGACCGTTCCGGAACATATCGTGACCGCAGAAGCCGAAAAACTGGATAGCACGTTGGCTGCGGTAGCGAAAAAAAATACGATGTGGCAAATTATCGTAGCCGGCCTTATTGGCCTGATTGCGATTCTTGCGGCGGCGATATTTAGTATGCGATTGGTTCGACCTATCCGAGAGCTCAAAACTGCAGTCGAGAGTGTCGGTAAAGGAGATTTCTCCGTAAGTTTCCCCGTCCATGTGCAAGATGAAGTTGGAGTACTGTCCAATGCTTTTAAGAACATGACGGAAAATCTGCAAAAGACGACCGTGTCCATAAGCGAATTGGAGCATGAGCAAACACGTTTTACCGATATTGTGGAAAATGCTGAAGAGTGGGTATGGGAAACGGATGACCAGGGTATGTTTACCTACTCAAGCCCGCTGGTAGAAAGAATACTTGGTTATACGCCAGAAGAAATTGTCGGGCATAAACATTTTTATGATTTCTTTGCTCCCACCAATCGCGACGAATTGAAGGAGCAGGCGTTGGGGGCATTTGCTGACAGGCAACCGATTAAGAATTTTGTAAACCTGAACATCCACAAAGACGGCAGTGAGGTCTGGGTATCAACAAGTGGAGTTCCGATACTGGATGACTACGGGGAGCTTGTTGGTTATCGTGGATCTGACATTAACATCACAGATCGGAAGTTGACGGAAGAACAGCTACTCTTCAAGACCATGCTGCTGGAGGCTCAGTCTGAGGCGTCGATTGATGGAATTCTGGTTGTGGACGGCGAGGGCAAAACCATCCTTACAAATCAGCAGTTTGCCAAAATGTGGAATATCGATCAAAAGGTGCTGGATGATAAAGATGATGAAAAGATGGTAGCAGATGTTTTGGGCCAGCTGAAGCATCCGGACGAATTTTGTGAAAAAATCAAATATCTTTACCAGCATTCCGAGCTTAACAGCCGAGATGAAATAGAGTTTAAGGACGGGAAGTTCTTCGACAGATATTCCTCGCCTCTGCTTGGTTCTGACGGTACTTTTTACGGAAGAGTCTGGTATTTTCGGGATATGACTGACCGCAAGCAGTATGAAACACGCTTGAAAGACGCTAAACAAAATGCTGAAGCGCTTAACGATAAATTGCGTGTTGCCACCGTTCGGGCAAACGAGATGGCTGAGGAAGCTCAGGAGGCAAGCAAGTCAAAAAGCGAATTCCTCGCCAACATGTCCCACGAAATCCGTACGCCGCTGAACGGAATCATCGGCATGACCGATCTGGTTCTCAATAGTCCGCTCAGTGCCGACCAGCAGGAGTACATGGACATGGTCAAAAGTTCCGGCGATACTCTGCTGCGGGTAATCAACGACATTTTGGACTTCTCGAAGATCGAGGCTGACAAGCTGGATCTCTGCAACGAACCGTTCTCTATCCGAGACTGCCTGGAAGATGCGCTAAAACCGCTCGGCATACAGGCTGACGAACGCGGAATTGAGCTGTTGTGTGAAATTCAACCTGATCTTCCCGATCATCTGATCGGCGACTCCATAAGGATTCATCAGATAGTCATAAATCTTGTCGGCAATGCTTTGAAATTTACACGGGAAGGCGAGATCCTGCTGAAAATTGAATCTACCTCGATGACAAGCGATCAGATATCGCTGAAAATGTCCGTTTCGGATACAGGGATTGGCATTCCTGAGGATAAACAGGAGGCTATTTTCAAAGCCTTCGAGCAGGCTGACGGTTCCACGACGCGAAAGTATGGCGGGACGGGGTTGGGGTTGGCGATTTCGTCTCGGCTTGCCCGAATGATGGGCGGGGATATCTGGCTGGAAAGCGAAGTCGGTAAAGGTACGACATTCCATCTCACCTTGCAAATGGGCCTGCATTCGGATCAAAGCATGACACCCAAGATTCCCAAGAATTTCCATCTTACCAACATGAAGGTACTGGTGGTTGACGACAACGCCACCAACCGCCGAATCCTCGCGGCGATGCTGTCGAATTGGCGAATGTGTCCGGTTTCTGCCGCCGACGGGTTTGCAGCTCTTTCGGAACTGCGGCGTGCGCAGAAAAAGGGCGAAAGGTTCGGGTTGATCATAATGGATGTCAACATGCCGGAGCTTGACGGTTTCCAGGTTATCGAACAAATCCGCGCTGACGATAAATTTAAAGATATCACCATCATGATGCTGTCGTCTGCCAGCCGCACCGCCGACGCCGAAAAATGCAAGCAGTTAGGTGTTGCCTCTTACATGAGCAAACCCATTACGCAGTCTACGCTGCTGGACAATATCGTTACGGTTCTCAGCGAATCCTCCGCTAAAATCAGGATGAATCGTCCGATGATGGGACGTAAAGAATTGCCCAAGCAAAATAGAATAAAAATTCTTCTCGTTGAAGACAACACCGTTAATCAAAAGCTTGCCGTTCGTCTGCTGGAAAAAATCGGGCACGATGTCGGCGTTGCCAATAACGGGATCGAAGCCCTCGATGCCGTCGAGCGAGAACATTTTGATTTGGTGTTGATGGACGTTCAGATGCCCGAAATGGATGGGCTGCAGGCGACAGAAGAAATCCGTAAACGAGAAGCTGAATTTTCCGGCGACAAACACATTCCGATCGTTGCCCTTACCGCACACGCCATGAGCGGGGACTGGGAACGCTGCCTGAAATCCGGCATGGACGGGTATGTCACGAAACCGTTGGATCCGGCGCTGCTGGCTGCCGAGATCGAAAAAATTATTCCCAAAGCAAAACTGCAAGAACCATCAGTTAATGAATCGACCGAGAAGAAAAGGCGAGGTAAAACCGTGAACACGAAAAATGAAAACAAAGCTGTCTTGGAGACTTCAGAACCGGCGTTTGATATTGAATCTGCGATGGATCGCATGGGTGCCGATGTGGAATTGTTTCTCGAATTGGCGGAGGTATTTATCGAGCTTTCGGATGAACTGATGGACAAGATTGAAGGGTCTATTGCAACTGGCGATTTTGACACTGTCAGCAAATCTGCCCATAGCTTAAAGGGCGCAGCTGGGAATCTTTCAGCCACGCTTGTGTTTAAAACATCGCTTGACCTTGAAATCGCCGCCAAAGACGCTAACGTCGAAAAGTGCCAAGAATTCTTCGCCGTGCTGAAATCTCAAATCGCAGAGCTCCCCAAGATGCTCAAAATCTGCGTACAAGAACACACCTTAAAAGCATAAGACGGTTTTGGTGCAAGGGTTTGCCCAGTCTTTTGAAAAGATATATGAAGACAGAGGCGAAACGTCATGAAACCATATGCCATCTCATTTGAGCAATGCTCTCGCACACAATGAAACGGTGTGTGAGATTTTTTTCTGGCACTGTTAATCCTCTTTTTTAAAAGGAGTTGTAGTTTTTAATTATCACCAACTTTCGGAAGATTAAAAGATTATGGTTAAACGGGGTATGAAACTTTTTTGCTTGCGTTGTTGAGGTGTCATCCCGGGCGCAGCGAAGCGTAGACCCGGGATCCAGGGGATTTCCCTGTGGGTTTGTTTCCAGCGGTCGATTCCTATCCATGCCTTACGCACAGTGTATTTTCCCTGGATTCCGGATATCGGCTACGCCGCTTCCGGAATGACAGGCGCGGGCCATGAAATAATCTCGCACACTCGCACACGACATGCCGGTTTCCCCCTTTTTGTTTTGACAACCACTGTGATTTATGCAAACTGTGCGGACTGCGCGATTTGATGTGAACTGCGCCCGGCTGTTGCGAGGCCTTCTAGCATCTCTGTTTGTTCAATTATGTTCATTGATGTAAAAAAACAGGTGCGCGGCTGGCGATATATAAAACTCGACTTTAACTACGTAACGAGGATAACTGAAAATGCATCCAATTGATTGGCTTATCGTTTTGTGTCCGTTGGTTTTGGTGGCTTGGATTGGGCTCAGGACACAAAAATACGTTAAGGGCGTTTCAGACTTTCTCTCGGCGGGGCGTGTGGCGGGGCGTTACGTGGTTGCGGTAGCGGGTGGCGAGGCGGCGATGGGGCTTATCAGCTTGGTAGCCATCTTCGAGATGTACTATAAATCCGGGTTGGCGTATTCTTTTTGGGGTGCTTTGGCGGTTCCGATTGGAATTATTTTTCTGTTGACAGGATTTTGTATTTATCGATATCGAGAATCCCGTGCGATGACTATGGGGCAGTTCTTTGAAATGCGATATAATCGTCCGTTCCGTATCTATGCGGGAATTCTCCAGGCGATATCAGGGGTAATCAACTATGCTATTTTTCCTGCGGTCGGGGCACGCTTTTTAGTCTATTTTTGCGATCTTCCGTTAACAGTCTGCCTTTTTGGTGCCTGGACTATTCCGACCTTTATGATCATAATGGCGATCTTCCTGACAGTGGCGGTTTTCATTGTGACGATGGGCGGGCAAATTACAATTATGACCACCGACTGTATCCAGGGTATTCTCAGCTACCCCCTCTACGCAATCGTAGTTATCTTTCTGCTTTCAAAATTCTCATGGTTCAACGACATCGTTCCCCCGATGCTGCAAGGTCGCCCGTCGGGTAAGAGTTTCCTCAACCCGTTTGACATTTCAAAGTTGAGAGAATTCAATCTGTTCTATGTTGCTGTTGGTATTTTTGGCAGTATTTTCAACCGGATGGCCTGGTCCGGTACGCAGGGTTACAACTCCGCTGCTCGTGATGCCCACGAGCAGAAGATGGGTAGTGTTTTGGGTGTATGGCGATCTGGTTTTTCTGTGGTGATGATTATATTGCTAGCCGTTACTGCTTACGCCTATCTCAACGGTGGTAACTTTGCCGGAAAGGCCGCCGATATCCGCAGTGAGCTTGCCTCTAAGGCGATGGGAGACGTAATCGTAACATCAAGGATTGATTGCGGAAATGTCGAAAAAGATTTTGGCAAATATCTTGAGACTGGCGAAAAATCAGCTGACATGAAAAGATATATAAAATTGGCTGATGAAAAAGAGAAAAAGCGGAAAAAACAAATAGAAGACTCGCAAAAAAGGTGGGGGCTAGAGAAAAAAAAGGAAGACGAAGTTTCAAAAGAAGACAAAGCAAAAGAAGCCAAGCTCGCAGCATTGGAAAAAGACGTTAAGATTGGTGCAAAGACCTTGCAAGGGTATAGCATTGAGACAAAGAAGAAAATTTCCTCCCAGACCTATACAACTATATTTGGGCAGATGCGCGTGCCGATGGCTTTGAAAACTATGCTTCCGATTGGCATTACCGGTATATTCTGTGCATTGTGTGTATTTTTGCTGATTTCCACGGATACGACCTACCTTCACAGTTGGGGTAGCATTATCGTGCAGGACGTTATCCTGCCGATTCGTGGTAAACCCTTTACTCCCCGCCAGCACCTTACCTTGCTGAGGATTATCATTGCAGCGGTGGCGCTTTTTGCATTTATATTTTCTTCATTCTTCGGGCAGGTCGATTTTATCGTAATGTTCTTTGCGATTACCGGAATGATCTGGCTGGGGGGTGCTGGGCCTTGCATTGTTTTGGGATTGTATTGGAAGAGAGCCACTGCAGCTGGGGCGTTTGTCGCCTTGACGATCGGTTCAACGCTAGCCGTTACGGGTATGGTTCTGCAAAACTACTGGGAAACGGGAATCTATCCCTGGCTGGAAGCCAAGGAAATGGTTGGTACTGTGGCAATGTGGCTGCAAACCACCTCTGCCCCATTTAACCCCTACATCAAGTGGGAAATGTCGCCTAATAAGTTCCCTATCAATTCTCAAGAAATGTATTTTATGGCGATGGTTCTTTCTCTCAGCCTGTTTGTGATTGTTTCACTGCTGACATGCAAAAAACCTCACAACATGGATCGCATGCTGCACCGTGGTAAGTATCGGCGTGAGGGTGAGGTGCTTATCCAGGAAAAAATTACTTTACGAAACGCGTTCCGCAAGCTGATTGGTATAGATTCACAATATACCAAAGGGGATAAAATCCTCGCGTGGTCAGTATTTATCTATGCCTTCGGCTGGAGCTTTTTGACCGCTTTCGTTGGTGTTGCTGTCTGGAATTTCATTAAACCCTGGCCTCAATCATGGTGGGGTACATGGTACTACATCACCTGTGTTGTTATTGGATGCATGTTGGTTGGTGCGGTTTCAACCGTTTGGTTTTCAATCGGCGGAACGCGTGACTTGCTGCGAATGTTCAAGGCCCTCGCCATCAAGGAAACCAACATGCTCGATGACGGGCGTGTAATCGGACATGTCAGCGCTGACGATGTCGCCCTAGTGGAAAAGGTTGACCATGTCAATATCGAAGAGGCCCACATAGAAGAAGAAATCCTCAAGGAAGAACTTGAAGAAGAGGAGAGGCACGATCACGAGAAAGATAACGATTAGAGCAATTAACGATTAAGATGCGGGATGCGGCGCCAGCGAGCGACCCCCCCCAGCGGGGGAGACAAAATGCGAGGCTGGTAGGGACGCTGAAGCAGACCCATACGGGTCGATGCAAGCGGGCGCAATCAGCCGACGCCGCAGCCAGCATGAACCCCGCAGGTCAAGCGTTAATTGCTCTAGAGCTTTTGAATATTTGCCTGTATCGTCAACCCCGCTTTAGTCGTTGTAAGTGTTTCCCATATCGTAATACGGTAGCCCTATCGTTCGTCGATATTCTCTATCGTTTCCCGTTTTTTGCCTCACTCGCAGAGGGACTCGGCGGCGCGCAGTCCGTCGATGGCGCTGGTAACAATGCCGCCCGCATATCCTGCCCCTTCACCAACGGGATACAACCCGCGAACCGATGGCGACTGAAACGACTCGTCGCGTAGAATTCGCAATGGGCTGGAGCTGCGAGTCTCGGCTGCGTAAACGGTGCACTGTTTTGGATCGACATCCTGCATCTGCCGCATCATCGGCCCAATCGCGTTCCTAAGGGTTTGCGTAATATAGTTTGGCAGTACGGCGTGAATGTCTGCTGCCACGGCGCGGAGCGGCTCGCGATTTTCCGACAATGCCCGCGGGTCGCGCCGGGCCAAAAAGTCATCCAACGCACAACCCGGGACGGTAAAGTCACCACCACCGGCCTCGAACGCCTTGGCTTCGATCTTACCCTGCCACGCAATTCCAGCTAGCGGATCGCCCACTGCCCCGCCAAAGTCGCCCGGTTCTACCGGCACGAGGAAGGCGGCGTTGCCGTATCCGCTGGAACGATGCGAGAGGCTCATTCCGTTGGTCGTGAGCATTCCCGGTGACGACGCACACGCGATAACCATACCACCGGGGCACATGCAGAACGAGTAACACGCTCGGTGGCGACCTTGAGGTTTGCGGGTCAGGCGAAAGTTCGCTGCGCCTAACCGCTCGTGCCCAGCCATCTGGCCGAACTGCGATTTATCGATCTGCGGTTGCGGCATTTCAACGCGGACACCCACGGCGAAAGGTTTGGGGGCAAGCGTCACACCGTCGCGGTGCAGCATGTGATAAACGTCGCGAGCACTATGCCCGGTGGCGAGTATGCAATTTCGCGTCTCGATCTGCTCGCCGTTGACGATCACGCCCGTCAGCTGGCCGCCGTCGGTTTCCAAACCCTCAAGCTTGGCACCGAATCGCACATCCCCACCGGCGGCGATGATTCGCTGCCGCAGATTCGGAACAATTTGCCCGAGGCGGTCACTGCCGAGATGCGGCTCGGCATCGATGAGGATAGATTCGTCGGCGCCGCATTGTACGAGCAGCTCCAGAACCGTCCGCATCTCCGCGCGGAGTTTGCTCTGCGTCGTGAGCTTACCGTCGGAGTAAAGACCGGCCCCGCCTTCACCAAACAAAACATTGTCATCCTCGTTGAGCACACCCTGTGACCAAAACTTTTTCACACTGCTATGCCGCTGCTCGGTTGATACACCACGCTCGATTAGTATCGGCTGCAGACCGGCTTGGGCCAATCGCCACGCCGCCAACAAACCCGCCGGGCCAGCACCAACAACCACAGGCCGATACGGCAAAACCGCACTCGATGCCCCCGTTTGGATCGCGACCAAACCCGATGGTGCAGAGTCGGGAATAATTTTGATGTCCCGCATCTTTTTCCAGCTGGCGGGTAGGTTGGTTCCGAAGGCTTCGGCCATTTCGACATCGACCGTCAGCGTAAAGCATACCGGCCGTTTGATTCGCCTCGCGTCGATCGAGCGGCGAACCACGGTGCACGACAATATCATCGGCTCGGCGACAATAAGTCTTCCCCTGACGGCGCGCAATACAGACTCGTCTGTATATTCAAGGTCCATACTAAGCTGCGTAATTTGAAATTTCATTTGTTTGCGATTCCTTGGGGCCACGGCCAGTTAATAATTGAATTAAGCTCGCCCATCATATCAGCAAATCGCACCCCCGCGGTAAAGAAAAAACTGTCAGTAATCAGTAATCAGGGTGCAGCCGGTGCCGTGGTTGCGGTGTTTGCAACCACGTTTGAGCTAGAGGCTGCTGGTTCGCAAAAGTGGCAACGGGACAGTAATCGGGGTTACCGGCGTTTTACGGGTTAGTGATTGGCTGCATCATTTGTGTGGGAAAACTTCCGATACCGTCCATGTTTCGTCGACCCAAAGTCCGACGACGGGGATTTTGACGAATCGTTCGCGGAGAAACGTCACCGCCTGCTCGAGGTCGTCCAGCTGTTGCGGTTTGTCGACGGGGTTTCCCGCGCAGTCGTAATGCGCGACAATGGCAAGGCCGACGGAGTTGTGTTTCTCTACCGAGATGGTTACGCGATTTAGAATCGACTCCAGCAGGGGGGTATCCGACTGCTGTCCGACAATGCGGTTCGGCCCTGGCTCGGTGATCGAATCTACATACTCCACGCCAAACCGCTCACGCAGATAATTGATTACGGGCAGCTGTACCCGTCCGTCCATGCAATTGATAACTGTGCAAAAGCTCATGGTTCCGTTTCCTTACCCGGTCCGGTGCGGGTTACTGCGACTTTATCATCGTCAGCATCATCTTGAACTGCTCGACGGCCTTGAGGGAGTGGGGCTTGCTGGCGGGCATGATGAGCATTTGGTCTTTTTGTACCAGTATCGGAGTTCCGCTGATGGTAATCTCCACGGCCCCGTCCAGCACGCAGACCATCGCGTCAAACGGTGCGGTATGCTCGCTAAGCCCTTGGCTCTTATCGAAGGCAAAAAGCGTCACAGTGCCAGTGGGTTTGTCTATCAAAGTTTTGCTTACGACAGTTCCGCCCTGATAGTCTACAAGTTCACTGAGATTGTGTGCGATAGTTTCCTGATCCATTAGTTACTCCTGGTGATAAGCAGTTAAGCTTGTTTCCTGTTTATCCAATTAATCTTTTTGACAGGATAACAGGATGATTATAGATTTTTTACTTTTCGTTTTACTTCGACTTTATTCTTGGCGAAATTCAAAATGAGACCCACTGGCCTGTCGGTAGAAACAAGATAATTTACCAGTTGAATTTCATGTGCCTTGGCAATTTTACTGACAGATTTAAGTTCGACTATGACGGTGTTATTAACAACAATATCCGCAACAAAATCACCTACAACCTGTCCCTTGTAAAAAACTTCCAAATGTTTCTGTACTTCAACACTTAAACCGATGTCCGTTAATTCTATTAACATACACTTTTCGTAAACTGATTCCAGATATCCGTACCCCATTTGGTTATAAACTTTGTAGGCACAGGCAATAATCTTTTCGGTCAGTTCGCTATGTAGCATATTTCATCTCAGTAAAGTAAAGAGATTGTATTGGATTAACAAGATTTATTACCAATCCTGTGATCCTGTCAAAAAAACTTTGGCGGTTATTATTCATCTTTCTTGAGTGTCAGCTTCTTGCTGAGAAAAAATGAGTTCGGCACGAGACAGGTGCCGTCTTCGGTTTTCAGTGTGATATATCGAAGGTTAATATCGATAACCGTTCCGCAGCTCCCGGAGATGTCCACCTCGCTGCCGATTTCGAACGGTTTGTACAGCACGATCATCATACCGGCGATTAGATTGGAAATGGTGTCTTTAAGTGCGAATCCCAGTGCGAATCCGGTCAATCCCAACCCAGCCACGATGGCCGACATATCGAACCCGAGTTTGCTGATGGCGATGATCGCACCGATAATCAGCAGCAGGGCCCTTTGGGAGTTCGACAGTAACCGAAAAACTTCCGAGGCACTTGTGTCGTATCGTTTGCTTGCTCTTTTGAGCAGGTAGTTGATTATCATACTTGCTATGTAGAATACCGCGAAGATGACGACTGCGTTTATTATGGTTTCATATGGGAGATTTTCTAAAAATTTCGGCATGATATGCTTCCTTGCTGCGTTTTTATTTGATCCTGAACGACAACGTGTAATGGATGATATTTATGCTCCCCATTGTCATGACGGTGGTGAATTAGTCAAGGCAAGTCATGCCACGACGGACAATAAAATTGTACCACGGCGGGCGTCGGCAACGCCGGCGGTAAATAACTCCCAGCGGGGCAGCTTGATTATCAAGAGGGTGTTGATATTCTGATTGATGCTTTTGGCCAAGACGCACCGAAGCTGGAGAGGCGTAAACTTTTAATCGCCGGGTGCCATGCTCGGATTTTGCAGGAAAAATTTGCAACTTAGGGGCATAAGTGGGTTGTCGAAAAGTTTACTACAGATAGAATGGTAACGCAGCACGAGCGAGTTCACAGAAAGATAATGTGAATGTTCTATTACGAATCGGCAAAGTTGAGCAAATGATTGATTCACCTGTTTTCATCACTGGTTAGGCGTATTACGATGTTAGATCACGACGAAAATAAAATTAACGATTCCGGGGATTCAAATTCTGACGCCACGCCGCCAGGGGGTTGTTGCACGTTGAAGCCCAAGGCAAAAAAGTCGCGACGGAAATTGGTGGCATGGCTGATTGTCGGGATCATCGCCGCGGGTTTCGTGGGTGTTGCGGTCGACGCTCTTTTTATCGAGCCTCACGGATTCAAGGTTACCGAGCATACGATTACGATTTCCGATTTGCCGCAGGAGTGGGACGGGGTTACTATTGCGCACCTGAGCGATATCCACATCGGGCGGTTATCGGATCTCGACGACGCACGCGAAATTGTGAACATGACAAACGATCTGCGGGCTGACCTTATCGTAATTACCGGCGACTTCGTCAGCAGGGCCGACGCCATAACCCCCGCTCTCGTCGAAGTCCTCCGCGATCTTCGCGCCCCGATGGGCGTCTACGCCGTCATCGGAAATCACGACCACTGGACCGATGCACCAAAAATGGTTGCGATGTTCGAGGCTGCCGGCATTCGCTTCCTTACGAACAAGCATCAAATTTTGATCCGCAACGGAAAACCGTTGGCACTGGGTGGAGTGGACGATCTGATGTCCGGTAACTCTGACGTGACGCTCGCCTTCACCGGCGTTCCTAACGGTGTGCCCCGAATTTTGCTTTCCCATAACCCCGACTACGCCGAGCTGATGCCCCCCGGATCAAACGTTGACCTGATGTTGTGCGGGCATACGCATGGCGGGCAGGTTAATATCCCGCTTGTCGGGCGTCTGATCTTGCCGATCAAGTATCCCAAGTACGCTGAGGGTCTTGTCCAAGGCCCGCAATGCCAGGTGTTCATCTCTCGCGGGCTTGGAATGGTGTATATCCCCGCAAGATTCAACTGCAGACCCGAAATTCCGCTGATTACGCTGCGAGCCAAGTAGTACGGGATATATAACTAAAATTCTAACATGGGAGAATACGATGCCAAACTTGGCAAAGTTACCGCACGAGATTATTAAGGGCAAGATACTGTCAATTCGGGGTCAGTCGGTTCTGCTGGATTCAGACCTCGCAGCATTCTATCAAGTTGAGACAAGGCGGCTGGTTGAACAGGTCAAAAGAAACAGCGAGCGGTTTCCTGCTGATTTCATGTATCGCCTTACAGATAAGGAGTTTGCAGACTTGAAATCGCAAAATGCGATATCAAGTTCGCATGGTGGGCGTCGCAGATCGAACCCGCTGGCATTTACTGAGCAGGGTGTAGCGATGCTGTCTAGCGTGTTGAAAAGTAGGCGAGCGGCGTTGGTCAACATTGAAATTATCCGGGCATTTGTGCAGATGCGTCGCCAGAGTGTGAAGATTGCGGAGCTTGTAAAGGAAATCGGGGATTTTCGAGAAGAAGAAAATGATCATTACCGTGATTTGGCCCGTGGTTTGGTTTGGATAGGAAAGAAACTTGAAGAGTTGGATGAGAATTAAGGGGGCGCAATTACAAACTCTTCTCTGTGATTTTCTTCTATCTGGACATGCTGTGGCGTAAGTCGTATCATTCAACGGCTATAGGTTTTGGGAAATATCATTTTAACGGGAGCATGAAATGCCCAAGTATACGATAGGTCTGGATTACGGCAGCAACTCTGTTCGTGCGGTAATCGTCAGCACAACCAACGGCCGAGAGATCGCGACTTCAACCTGGGGTTACGAACACGGAACCGACGGAATCATTCTTGGGGACGATCCGAACCTCGCCCGCCAGCACCCAGCCGACTACATAAAAGGTGCCGAAACCACAATCAAACGTGCCATCGGTGCCGCCAAACGCAGCACCAAAACATTCGACCCGCACCAAATCGTCGGAATAGGTGTTGGCGCGACGGGCAGTACGCCGATTCCTGTCGGGCGTAGCGGGCAGCCGCTGGTGTTCCAAAAAGTGTTCGCCGACGACCCGGCCGCTCTTGCATGGTTATGGAAAGATCATACCTCACTCCATGAAGCCGACGAGATTACAACACTCGCCAGAAAAATGCGGCCTCAGTATCTTTACAAATGCGGTGGAAACTATTCGAGTGAGTGGTTTTTCTCCAAAATTTTGCATGCCCTGCGGACGGCAACAAAAATTTTCAACGCCGCCTACACTTGGGTAGAAATGGCCGACTGGATTCCAGCGTTTCTTACCG
>DAOVZK010000034.1 GCA_030635145.1 Planctomycetota bacterium
AGAGGCTAAACCGATTTCGGTAGAGGCTAACCCGACTCCGGCAGAGGCTAAACCGATCGGGGTAAAGGTTTTTTAAATAACGCTAGAGGCAAAATCGATCGGGGTAAAGGTTTTTTAAATAACGCTAGAGGCAAAATCGACAGGGGTAACATTTTTTACAGTAAGCACTTACATTGACGACAAAAGCTTCGCTAAGGTGGTGGGGCATATTTTAACGCGTTTGTTTGAATTTGTTTAATTTTTTTTTTAAAAACGTTCAGCAAATGCAAAACTACTCTTTTATGAGGAGACGTTATTATGGCAAGTTTTCCAGACATGGAAACAAAGGTTTCGACATTGGCAACGGACATGTTGGCGGGCTACGACATGCACGCCGCGGATTTTCCAAGTGCGGATGCCACCGGACTGATGACGGTTTTTCAGTCGTATTTGGCCGCCCACACCGCCCATGTCGACGCGGATGCCGCGGCCCGCGTGGCGACCGAAGACAAAAACGCCGCACTTACAGCGCTCGAAGCGATGATGCATACCGAGCTGAAAAAGTCCGAGGTCGACGTGGCGTCTGATCCCGAAAAGCTCGAGTATATCGGCTGGGGCCCGAGGACTCCACCGTCGCCGATAGATCCTCCCGGCCCGCCACAAAAGCTCGACCCGATAGTTCAGGGCCCGGGCATAATTCTGCTGAAGTGGAAATTCGCTCCGCGACATAGCGGCGGAACGACACGAACGTACATCATCGAACGTCGCGACGAACCGTCCGGCGGCGGCGAGTTCGGCGAGTGGACACAGGTCGGCGTTGCGATCGAGACGGAAACAACGCTTCGCGAACAGCCACGTGGAATCCAAATGGAGTACCGCGTAAAAGGTATCAACACCGGCGGAGAAAGTGTGCCGAGTAATGTAGCCCCTGTAGTCCTTTAGCCTGAGCGGGTCTTTGCTTCAACCCCCGGCGGGGGTGGCTAATTGCTGTCGCCTCCGCTGGGACTTTATATTGCCTCCGCTGCTAGCGGCGCCTGCGCTTTGGCCGGAACTGCAAGCCTTGTACTTGAGAGCAAACTCCTCGCTCAGTGGTAGCACCACAGGCAACCAGCAATGCCGGAGATAATAAGGGCGAGGGAGGCATAATTAAAAAGCTCCGAAAGGAGCGACAAGGATTTAGCCGTGGGTGGAGCGATAGCGAAACCCACGGGCGGCAACGCCGCATGTAAATAATTAGCCCCAACGGGGCGACAGGTCGTAGCACGACAGGCAAACAGTGGCAAGCAGAACGGGGATTGGGCATTTGTTTCTAATGACGAGTGCCTAATCCCTATTGCCTAATTCTGGTAATCAATCTTTTGGTTTTGTTTCTAGGGAAACGCTGGGGCGTGGGTAAAAAATCGGACACCCGCGTCCCCGGTTTTTTTTATGCCCCCTGCGTTGCCGGTGTCATCCTCGCGGAGGCGGGGATCCAGTTCTTTCTGGGTGGCATGGAAACACGGCGTTTCGCCGGGTAGCCATGAAAGATTGGAATATCCAATATCCAACACGGAATATCCAACAGATGAAGGTAAGAGCTTTGCTTAACCCCGAAGGGGTGCTCAGAGTTTAGCCGGGGTGCGTAAGCCCCCGGTAAAAGAGCCTCCCAAAATAAGCGAGCCCCGAAGGGGCGGCAGAAACTTGTATAATTCCCATTGCGATTCTGTCGTCCCTTCGGGACTCTTTGTTTTTTTATATCTGCTTTCCGGGGGTTTTACCCCCGGCTAAATCCTTGGCGCCCTTTCAGGGCTAATTATTAGGATCGTTTCTTTTTCTGTTATCCCAAACTCGATTTGGGATCCAGGTTTTCTTATATAAAAAATTTCCCGCGTCGTTTCTACATCCCCTGGATGCCCGCCTTCGTGAGCATGACACAGAGGAAAAAACGTGGTTGCAAAAGCCGCAACCACGGCACCCGGCCCACGATAAAACAATTGACGCGGATAATCGCGTGTCATAGAATCCGCTTAGACAATCTGATTTGTAATTTTATAGACGAATACGAATGAAAAATTAAATGAGTTTGTCGCCCTGACCGGAAATCGCGAACCCAACGCAAGTTGGGAATCTTACCGGGGTGGCACGCCGGGCCCAGTCCCGTGTTGTGGGGATTTTTAAAAAATTCTACGCGCGGGGTCTGGTGTCCGGTGGATGAACTGTGGTAAGCGCTTTCGCGAGCGTCCGGTCATAGGGATTCCATCGGATATCAGACCCCGCTTTTTTTATGGGGAGAAAAGGGAAACACTGTGGGTGAAGAAGGCAAAAGGGACTTGGGATTAGGCAACAGGGAAGAAGGTAAGGAAAAGGCCGGGGAAGATAAGGAAAATCTGGATCCCCGATCGGGGTCGAGGATGACAGAAGAAGATAATGCCTCCGGTGCTACCGGGCCACAATGGCTACTCGATTTAATCGAAAAGCACGCCGAGGAGAGTATCCGAGAATTTGACGAGGGGATTTATTTGCCTCCGGTGCCACCGGATGTTCTGGAGGAGGAGAAATGGTTATTTGATCTGATAGCCAGCCTTGATATAGACACCACTCCGCGGCCGGGGTTTAGAGAGGAACTATGGAAACAATTGCTTAAAGCGATTGATGAAATGGGCGACATAATTACCGGCAAAGACGAGAATGACACATGACAAATGTTTGATATATTGGGCGAGGGATTTGGTTCAAGTACAAGGCTTGCAGTTCCGATCCAGGCGCAGGCGTACTGTTACGGTACGTCGAGCATTGGGCAGTTGAGCATCCGGCGTTGGCGGGGGTGATTGACGGGATAATTCTCACGGAGCGAACGGTTGAGTTGCTGAGGGATAGCGAGCAGTATCGCGAGGCGTTGGACGAGTATCAGGAAGCCCGCAGTGAGCTGAATCTTTTCAATCGAGTTTTGTCGCTGGCCGGGCCGATCCTGCAGACGATTCTGGCGGGGTAAGCGCGGCGACGGACTGAAACGACATGTCTGATACAAAGGAAATACACATGCGATCATTTTTACAACGAATTTCGTCACGAAAATTTCTCGTTGCCCTAGCTGTGCAGATTGCCGCCGTGGCGGCGTTGTTTGCGCCCGGCCGAGAGGGCGAATTTGAAACCACGGCCGTGAAAATCGCAGCCCTGATAACGATTTTACTTGCCGCCATGGGATACGGTAAAATCGAAGCAGCGATAGACGCCAAAACCGCCAGCGACAAACCCTCACCGCAACCCTGATTGGCAACTCTTTCCTCAGCTGCCGGAAAGATGAGGAAAAATGACAAATTTACTTGTGTTTTTCGGATAGGTTGTGATATCGTCTGAGGTGCAATCGTTGTTTTGCGGATATCGCAAGCGGGCAGTTGGTAAACACTTGCCAGCTGAGATATATTAGATATAAGAACCCAAATATCAGAAAATCATAGTTCTGGAAGGAGTCGCAAGATGGGAATAATTGAAACCATTGGTGATAAACTCGGTTTAAGGGGCGGCGGAGACAAGATGCAGTATCTTCTTGTCGGTGCGTTGGCGCTGGTTATTGTTATCGCGATTGTGGTCATTATCACTAGCTTGACCGGTAGCGGGAATACAGGCGGTCGAAAAGACACGCACTGTTGGGATGTTGAGACCAATCAGGAAGTTGTTATTACACCCGATGATTGGAAAAACAATAAATTCCAAAGTCAGGATGGCCCGGGGATGATGATGGGCGGACCTGGTATGATGGGTGGTGGCTTGATGCTTAATCCCAAGACAGGGAAAAGAACACTTCTTTCCATGATAACTTGTCCCAGTTGTAAAAAGCGGTATCTTCCTGCAAGATACGAGGGTCTCGCGTTGGATGATTTTGATGAAGAAACGGGAGCGCAGCTTGATGAAAATGGAGAACCGATAATGATGGGCCCAATGGGAGGCGATATGCAGGATAACATATGTAAGCATTGTGGTATTGACACCATTCAATGGTATCGCGACAACCGCAAGAAGAAGAAAAAGTAGCTATTCCCTTCGGGGTAGCCTAATTGAATTGTATAGGAATTTGTATTTGTTGCCCCCGCGTTGAAGCTGGGTTGACAAAGTTTGTCCGAAGGACGTTGGAGCATCTCAACTTTTCAATGCTCTAATTAAATATATTTACGAACAGGCCGACCCGGAGTTGAAAATTCTGGCTCGGCTTTTTTGTGCGCTTTGTGAAAATTTCCATGAGCAAGCAGGTGTTGCGACGTTCTGCTGCAACAGGTGTTATCCGAATGGTGTACTGTTTCGGCGGCGGATATAGATTTGGTCGACGGCGCAGGTTGCCGGTAGACTTAGCAGATAGGCGACGGTATGTGCGATGTCGCTGGGCTGGATCAGAACCGAGCGATCCAGATCAGGGCGAGACCTTGCCACCATTTCCGTATCAACCCCTCCGGGGAGCACGACGCTTGCGCGAATTCCGTTTTCCTGTGCCTCGATGGCGAGGGTTTTAGTCAGTCCCACAACGCCGTGCTTGGCAGCTGTGTATGCACCCTGATTGACATACCCCTTGAATCCGACGACGCTGGAAATGTTGATGATATATCCACTATGGGCGGGGACCATAAGTTTCATCGCCTCTCGCGAGCAGAGGAATGTTCCGCGAAGGTTGACGGAGATGACGTTGTCGAAGTCGGCGGTGGAGAATTCCGCGATGGGGCCGTAAATTCCGATTCCGGCGTTGTTGATGAGAATATCGAGTCGCTCAAATTTGCGAGTGACTTGCGTGAACATGTCGCAGATGCTTTGCTCGTTTGACAGATCGCACACAATCGGGGTGGCGGTGCCACCGGCGGCGACGATTTCGATGGCTACGGATTCGATTTGCCGGGCTGTTCTCGCGGCGCAGAAAATATGTGCCCCATGCTTGCCAAGATCGAGTGCAATGGCTCGGCCGATCCCGCGGCCCGCCCCAGTGACGATTGCTGTTTTGCCCGTCAGATCCACCGTCACTGCTCAGTGTCCTGCGCTTCGGCGGATTTTTTCTCGTGCGGGTGCGGTTTAACCATTCCGAGTTTGACGAACACAATCACCAGCACAACAGCGATTACGGCGTAGGTGGCCACGGCCCATCGGCCTCGCAGATAAATCGCCGCCAGCACTCCGCCCGTTGCTGAAATTATCGCCATAATGTAAAACAACACCACTACCTGGCGTACCGTCATTCCGCGATCAACGAGCTGGTCGTAGAGATGGCTGCGGTCGCCCTCGAAAATTCGTTTTCCGGTCAGCACTCGTCGTACGACGGCCAGGCCGGTGTCGATAATCGGTAGGGCAAAAACCGCACACGCCGCCACGAACCATCGCCCGTTACCTTCCTGGCAGAAAAGCATCATCATCGCAGAGACGAAAAACCCCAGCAGCATGCTCCCGGCATCGCCCATAAAAATGCTCGCAGGTGGGATGTTGTACGGTAAAAATCCGAGGGCGGCACCGGCCATGGCGAGGCAAAGCCCCACACGGATGGTGTCAGTATGCCTGTCGACTATGTTATGGTACATCGCCAAGTGAACCGCAAGCGCCAAGAATCCCAACGCCACAATTCCCATTACGCCTCCGCAAAGCCCGTCAAGCCCGTCGAGCAGATTCGTAGCGTTGCAGATGGCAATGACTACGACCATGCATCCGACTGTACTTATCGCGACCTGTATCCATTTGGGTGGTAAGGGGATTCCGAACGGCTTGAGAATTACGGGGGCAAGTTCGTGTCCGACACCGCCGATGACGAGGATGACGGCAGCTGCGATTTGTGCGATGACTTTCGTACGCGGTTTGATGTCGAACAGATCATCGAGCAACCCAGTGAGCATGATGATCAGGCATCCGGCGGCGATGGCAAAGGTGTTCCAAAACGGATTGCGGATAAGCTGACCGATCTGGAATTGCGATAACGCATCGCCCAGCTGCGACCATTGGGCGGCTTTGTCTGGGACAGTGCTCAAAAATGCACCTAACCCGACGATGAGCCCGAAAAAAATTGCTACGCCACCAAGATACGCAATAGGTTTGGCGTGCGGTTTTAAGAGGTCGTCGGGGCGGTCGACGATTTTGGTGCGGTACGCCACAAACCGCATTATCGGCGTTAAAATCAGCGACACGCCAAAGGCAACCAGTCCGATCCACCAGACGTCTTTCAAAACATCCTGAGGTGAGTACATTGATGTCATTTTTTGCGCGTCCTTGCTTTATGTGTGTGCGTAAAGACTCTACCTCAAACCATAGCTTTGTGGAATTGGTATGTCAAGAGTCCGCAAAAACTAGAGCACTTTAATTTTTTCTGTTCCGATGATTTTTGTGCGAGGACAAGGCTGGAAAGGAAGGCGAAGCAGATATAGTAAGCTATATCGATGGAGCCTGACGTCCCCAGCCGACGCCGCAGCAAAAAAGGGCGGGTCAGAAAAAATTAAATTGCTCTAAGATGGCGGATTTAACGGTTTGTATTCCGGGACGATGGTTTGGAAGGCTGCAACAATCGCCGATCGATCCATCGAATTTTGGAATGATTCTATGTGATT
The DNA here is from genome assembly GCA_030635145.1 of Planctomycetota bacterium. GTDB lineage: Bacteria > Planctomycetota > Phycisphaerae > SM23-33 > SM23-33 > DAOVZK01. The sequence continues at coordinate 6,525 of DAOVZK010000034.1, forward strand.
GATTGCATCTTCGACCTGCCCCCAGGGAATGGCCTGATGTTTCCAGATCATAATCTTCGGGTGGACTGTTGGTTCGAGGTCTTCACCTTCGGTTCGCAATTCCTCGAAGAGTTTCTCGCCAGGCCGAACGCCGCTAAAAACGATATCGATATCCTCGTTCGGCCGAAACCCGCTAAGCGTAATCATCTGTTTCGCCAGATCGACAATTTTTACCGGGTCGCCCATATCCAACAGGAAAATCTGCCCGCCCTGACCGTTGGCTGCGGCTTGTAGTACAAGCTGGGCCGCTTCAGGAATGGTCATGAAATATCGCGTCATTTCCGGATCGGTTACGGTTACCGGACCGCCGGCTGCGATTTGCCGTCGGAATGTTGGAACAACCGAACCTGCCGAACCAAGAACGTTCCCGAATCTGACAGCTTTGAAATTCGTCTGACAGTTGGGCTGATCGTTCAGGGCTTGCGTGTAAATTTCACCGATGCGTTTCGAGCACCCCATCACGGATGATGGGTTGACTGCTTTATCAGTGGAGATAGTTACGAACTCGGCGGTCTTGTACTTGAAGGATGCGTCCGACACGTTTTTGACACCGAGAATATTGTTCTTTACAGCCTCGCACGGGTTGAGTTCCATCATGGGGACGTGTTTGTGGGCCGCGGCGTGGATAACGACCTCGGGGTGATGCGTTTCCCATGTTTTCATCACGCGGTCGCGGTCGTAAATGTCGCATATTCGCTGGACGGTATCTACGTCCGGGAAGTTTCGTTTCAGTTCGCCTGCGATATCGAACAGCGGAGTTTCGGCCTGCTCGAGAAGTATCAGCTGCTTGGGTTTGTAGTGGCATATCTGCCGAGACATCTCCGAACCGATACTACCACCGGCACCGGTAACGAGTACGACACGCCCATTGATGAATTTTGCGACGGAATCGATATTCAGCTCGACGATATCACGACCGAGAAGGTCGTTAATGTCTACCGGGCGAATCTGCGAAACCGTAACACGCCCGTCGATAAGGTCACTCATGCCCGGTAGCGACTGGAACTTCAACTTGGTTCCTGCACACCTTTCGATGACCTCACGAAGCTGCTTCTGTGAGGCTGAGGGCATGGCGATGATGAGTTCCTCGATATCGTTGTCTTCACAGATTTCTGGAATTTCGTCTGTTTTTCCAAGAACGGGTACTTCGTGGATGTACATCTTCTGCTTGCGGGGGTCGTCGTCCACTAACCCTATTACGCGATACCGCTCAATGCGTTGCCGGTTTATTTCACGGATGATGGTTTCTGCAGAATTTCCAGCCCCGATGATCAGTACGCGCGTTCTGCCTTCGACGGAAATCGGTCGCAACTCTTCGCGATAAATTCTCACCGACAGCCTTGCCGAACAAGCCAAAAATACCGTTGCCAAAAAGTCCAGCAAAAGCACCATTCGCGGGAATAATCCGAAGTAGGATGTCAGCAGCGGAATCGGAGTCTGCTCCAATTGTCTTGGGAGAAGATTAAAGACATACCAGCAGCCAAAACCAATAAATACGAATAACCACGACGCCAGAAGAATTTGTGCAATGTCGCGAATGCCTGAATACTGCCAACCACCCCGGAAAAGTTTCAATTGTCCGAAAATAATGAGTTTCAGGATAACGAAAAACGGGAGAATCGGAAGGTACACTCCAAAGAACCACGTTCCGATGTTTGTATTGAAATCGGTTCGCGAAGCGATGTCATATCGCAGCAGAAAAGACGCCAGAAGCGCCACGCTGAAGATCACCACATGACAAAGGATATTCAGGGAATGCTGATACTTTGCCACAAACATCAAAAAACGTGAAAGTTCTTTTGGTTCTGTTCTGTTTGTTTCTGCTTTGCTCATTTATGTTCTGATTAAGGGGGCGACTCTTATTTCAACTCGTTATTTGATCGGATGTTCCTGAAAAAATGCAGGCACTTTATGAAATCCTGAAACACACACGGATTTCGTGTCATTATTTAGTCGGAATTTGAACATCCGAAGAACAATATACTTCAAAACAATTTTTAATACAACAGGGATTAGTGATTAGTGACCAGGCACTAGAATCTGATGCCTAATGCCTTGTCTCTAGTCCCTATTGCCTATTATTTCCACATCCTCACCGAAATGCTGCAGTTCACGCAGTTTATCTTTCGGCATGATTACTTTTATGTTCACGGCGTCTTCGTCATATTCCTGTGATTTTACATTTGCGTGCTGCGCGACGAACCCCATCGCCTTGCCGTTGCGAAAATTCACTCGCAGCTCGGCGTGCAGCGAATCGCACTCGAGGTTTGTTGTGACAGACTCGATAAGCTCACTGGCTCCTTGCCCGGTCACTGCTGAAACGAAGATACCCTTGGCGTACTGACCTTGCAAAATCGGATAGACCGTCGGGTCGTTGATTTGGTCGATCTTATTCAGCACCAGCTGCACTTTCGAGTTGTCGCATCCGAGTTCTTCGAGCACATTTTCGACAGCTGTTATCTGCTGCGAAACGCACGGATGCGAGGCGTCGGCGACGTGCAGCAGCAAGTCGGCGTGGATAGCTTCTTCCAACGTCGCCCGGAAGCTCGCCACCAGATGGTGCGGTAAGTCGCGTACGAAACCAACGGTATCGCTTAGCAGCACCGATTGGTTTTGCGAGATGTTCCATTTTCGCGTTTTCGTTTCGAGGGTGGCGAATAGTTGGTCGGCGGCGAATGTTTCGGCGTCGGTAAGCAGATTCATCATTGTGCTTTTACCGGCGTTGGTGTATCCGACGAGGCAGACGCAGTACGATTTTTGGCGGGTTTTGACTTCGCGCAGCTTGCGCTTGTCGATCGCTTCGAGCTTGCCTTTGAGGTACGAGACCCGCTTTTGAACGATTCGACGGTCGGTTTCGATCTGCCGTTCGCCAGGCCCGCGCGTTCCCATTCCGCCGCCCGCCGACGCTCCACCGTGCCGGTCTAAGTGCGTCCACATTCCGCTGAGTCGCGGATACGTATATTCCAGCTGTGCCAGCTCAACCTGCAATCGCGATTGCGAAGTCTGGGCGTGCGTGGCAAATATGTCTAGGATCAGCTCGCTGCGGTCGATGACTTTGCATTCGAAGATTCGCTCGAGTTCGCGAATTTGCCCCGGGGCAAGGTCGTTGTCGAAGATTACGCATTCGACTTCGTTTTGCTCGACGCGTTCGGCGATCTGCGTGGCCTTGCCTTTTCCGATGTACAACCCCGGATGAATAACGCGACGCTTGGCGATGATTTCGTCGACGACCAACGCCCCAGCCGTCTTTGCCAACGATCGCAACTCTATCAGCGGATCGTAGGGATGCACCTCGCTGTTCGGCAGCAGGGCAGCTACCAGCATCGTCCGTTCCTGTTCGACATTAAGATCTTCACGCATTAGTTCAGCCATAAGCGAAACATTATACACTAATAAGGCATCAGGGACTAGGGGCTAGGCAATAGGAAGAAAAATATCCTCGTAGGCCGGGTCTTGACCCGGCGATTTTTCTGTTATGCTCGGCCACAGGGGTAGGCCGGGTCTTGACCCGGCAAAGAGAAACGGATAAGCTTCCTTTAAGGTTTTTATCATAGCAAGTTCTTACGAATGAATTTGTCTTATTTTCACATCAGCATGAAACCGCCGGGTCAAGACCCGGCCTACAAGCTTTGATTTTTCGGAGAAATATCATGTGGCTACCCAAAGATGAACGCCTTGTGTTGAAGATGTTATATAAAAAATGTCCTGGGCCGGGGAAAGAGGATCATTTCCCGGAAACGGAACTGTCACACCTTTTGGAGCCATCAAAAAAGACTGAAGGTGGTGGCTCTGATAATAATGACGATGATGGTGTCGATTACAAGAAATTGGCACAAGACGTTGAAAGTATTATCAAAAACATGGAAAACGCTAAAATAATATGCTCACGCTTAAAAGAGCGTCAATTGATCGAGTATAACGAGTATCTTGCACCCGGGAACTATTCCAAATGTTCTCTTAAGTTAAGTATCGATGGGTGGGACTTGGGACACAAATATTCAACATGGTGGGGAACCATCCATCTTTGGTGGAAAGAACATTTTAACCACCCCGTTATACTGGGGATTGCGTACTTATTAGGGGCAATAACGACAGTAGTGCTTCAGTGGATATTTAGTTCGTAGGCCGGGTCTTGACCCGGCAGTTAGAAAGGGGAGGCTTTTTTGTATGGGAAATTACCTCAGAAATTATGTTCCCGGGGGAACATTTTTCTTTACTGCGGTTACATATAAACGGCAAAAGATTTTCTTCACCCCCTTGGCCCGAAGATGTCTCCGGCAGGCATTTCAGATTGTACGTCGCACACGTAAATTTGAAGTTTTCGCAATTGTTTTGCTTCCTGATCATTTGCACACTGTCTGGATACTCCCCGATGGCGATGTGGATTACTCGATTCGGTGGCGTCACCTAAAAGCAACTTTTACAAGAATTTATCTTGAATCGGGTGGTTATGAAGGGGTGAGAACTAAGGGCCAAATACGCAGCCAATCACGCGGTATTTGGCAACCCAGATTTTGGGAGCATACCGTTCGAGATGAGGAGGATTTAAAGCGTTGCGTGGATTACATCCATTACAATCCGGTCAAGCATGGGTTGGTAGATTGTGTGGAAAATTATCAGTGGTCAAGCTTCCACCGTTTTGCAAAGATGGGGGAGTATTCCTGGGTATATACCGACGACAATGAAGACCCCAATCGGATGGAATAATTCATAGGCCAAGAATACCGCCGGGTCAAGACCCGGCCTACAGGGATTGGTGCGTTCGCCTTTCACGTCAGCAAATACCGCCGGGTCAAGACCCGGCCTACAGGATATGCCCGGTAAGTTCGGTATCTGTGGCGGCGTTGATGTGTACATTCACGACCTTACCTGTGTAGTCGGCGTGTTTGGCGGCGGGTGGGAGTGGGAATTCGACGGTCAAATACCGGTCGGTCATGCCATGAGCGAGGGTTTCTGCCCCTTTTTCAGCCTTTTTCGCACCACCGCCCTCCACAAGCACTTCCATCTGCTCCCCGAGAAACAATTTTCGATACTCCACCGCAGATTGTTGCTCGATTTTCGCAAGTTGGGCGAGACGATTTTTCGTAACTTCTTTAGCTGGAGCTAGTTCCCGTCGCGTCCATGCCGCCGTCGGCTCGATTGCACTGAACGGAAACGCGTGAATCTTGGTAAACTTTACGATTTTTGCCATTTTTAGCGTCTCGGCGAAGTCCTCGTCGGTTTCTTCGGGGAATCCTACGATAATATCTGTCGTAATTGCTGGATTGTCAAGGATTTGCCGCAATTTTGCTGCCGTTTCGACAAATTCCTCCGCTGCGTACTGCCGGTTCATCTTATGTAGTATACGATTTGACCCACTTTGCAGCGGAAGGTGGAAGTGCGGGGCGACGGTAGGGCAGTTAGCTGCGACTTTGAGCAGTTCGTCGGTCATGTCGCCGGGTTCGAGGCTGCTGAGGCGAACTTTCCACAATCCTGGCAAGGCAGCGACTCGCCGGACGAGTTCCGGGAGTTTCCCCGGTTTTTCGCAGTCGTTCCAGTTTTTTCGAATGGTGGTTTGCGGTGTTCGCCCGAAGGCTCCGAGAAAAACTCCGCACAGCACGATTTCGCGATGCCCGGCGGCGATCAGCTCGGCGCACTCGGTTTCGACATGCTCGATGGATTTCGACCAGACTCGCCCGCGCGTAAACGGCACGATGCAGTAGCTGCAAAACGCGTCGCAACCGTCCTGAACTTTCACAAATGCCCGCTGATGCCCCGCAAAACGCCCTATTGACGGGATTTTTGTGACGTTCGGTTTTTTGCGGAGCGCGTCTTGGCGGCGTTTTTTGATATTTTGCGGTACGCTCGGGGCCGTTGGAGTCCCTGGATTTTTTTCGCCATTTTCTGATGTCGCCGCACAACTTTTTTCGTCGTCGGGTGTCTTATTAAGTGTGGTCGCAGGAGCGGGTTGCGAGTCGCCGGAGTTGGCGTTGATAAATGCGTTGGCGGCATGGAGAATTTCGTCGTGGTGCCCGGCGACCAGTGATTTTTTTTCAGGTACACCGAGTTCGGCAAGGAGATCGAGAATTTTTTCTTTGTCGTAGTCGGCGTAGCAACCCAGCACCCAGACGGTTGCGTTTGGTGCGTTTCGGACGTTTTTGCGAATGGTTTGCCGCGTTTTTCGCATTGCCGTTGTCGTTACGCAGCAAGTTGTTACGACAATTAAAGACGGATTTTGCCCCTTTTTTGCAGGCGTAAATCCTTCTGCAATCAGCAGTTCGCTGATGGTTTGTGCGTCATATTGATTAACTTTGCACCCTAAAGTGGTGATTGTAAATGGATACATTTGCCGATGAATTCTTTTGTATGTTTGCGAAATTCGCCTGCGGATTATTTTTAATTACACAGGAATTTGTGTTTGTCGGATTCGTATCGAAGCCGAACCGACAAAGTCCGTTCGAAAGATGTTATTTTAAATTGTGCGCTGTTGAAAAACTTGACAAACCGTCATTGTTCCGTAGGATTAAAGAACTTATACAATGCAGAATAGAAATTTACCAGACTTTGCGGAAATAGTCTACCCTTGAATGCGTCGGAATTTGTGCTCGTACAAATGACGTTATTCGAAGTTATAGGTAGTTGGGCCGAGAGTTTTGGGTTTGGCGGTGGTGATACATCATCGCAGCTGATGTGACAAATTACGTTTACGATTCGTGGGCCCCTGAAATTTTCGGGTCTTATACGAGGAGCACTTATGGCAGCATCAAAAGCAGTGTGGGGTCTTGACATTGGGCAGTGTGCCCTCAAGGCCGTTAAGCTAAGAGAGGTTCAGGAAGGTCAGTTCGCTGTTGAGGCCTTCGAGGTTATCGAGCACTCCAGTGTTCTTTCGCAACCGGACATCGATCTTGCTGCAGTCATCCAGGCCTCGCTCAACGAATTCATGGCCCGTCAGGATACGGTTGACACGATGGTGGCGGTTTCGGTTTTGGGGCAGAGCAGTTTCATGCGATTTGTAAAGCTCCCCCCCGTCGAGAAGAAAAAAATTCCCGACATTGTTCGCTTCGAGGCAGAGCAGCAGATTCCATTCCCGATTGACGAGGTTATTTGGCGGTACCAGACGTTTGAGATTCCGGACTCGCCGCAGATTGAGGCGGGAATTTTCGCGATGAAGCAAGTCGATATCGCGCAGATGCTATCGTATTTTGCGCCGGTTGGGATGGGCGTCGATTTCGTTCAGATGCCACCGCTGTCGCTGTACAACTTCATGATCTGCGATAATCACATCGCTCCCAAAGGCGCGACAATGCTCACCGACGTCGGTGCCGATAAAACACACCTCGTTATCGCCGACGGTGGACGAATCTGGACTCGAACCATTAACATCGGCGGAAATAATTTCACGCAGGCGTTGATGAAGAGTTTCAAATTGTCGTTCAGCAAGGCTGAGAAACTCAAACGAACCGCAGCGGCCAGCAAATATGCCCGTCAGATTTTCCAGGTCATGCGCCCGGTGTTTGCGGAACTCGTTCAAGAAATTCAACGCTCCGTCGGACACTACAAAACCATCCATCGCGAGAGCGACTTCAAACAGCTCATCGGAATCGGTAACGGTTTCCGTTTACCGGGAATGCAAAAGTATCTTGAGCAGAATCTCGACATGAAGGTTTCGCGAGTGACGCAGTTTAATTTGATTCAGGGTGCGAGTCAGGATTTTCAGGATCGTATTTTGTCTTTCGGGGTGGCGTATGGTTTGGCGTTACAGGGGTTGGGGCATGCTCCGGTTAACAGCAACCTGCTACCGCAGAAGATTCTTTCTCAGCGGTTGTGGACGAAGAAAAAACCGTGGTTTATCGCTTCGGCGGCGGCGTTGGTTTTGGCGGCGGGCATGTTTATGTTCCGCAGTTACGCCGACTTCAACAAGCTCGATGCCCCCGCCCAGCAGAAAAATCATGACGAGGCGCAAAAACATGTCGCCCAGATGGAAAAATGGAAAAGCGACGACGCCAAGCAGGGTAACAGTTTCGACAGGAACGTTAAGGAGATAAAGAAGAATTACGTTTTGCGGGCGTATTCTGGAACGTGGCCGAGGATTAATTCCGTAATTTCCAAGGCCGTCCTCGATACCACCATCGGGCCCGACAGCAGAGACCGCCGCTACATGGATGTCTTTGCCACCGCTGACCCCGCAAACCAAAAAGTGATGATCGACAGCGTCCAGCTGCCTCAGGCGATGCTGGGTATGATCGACATGCTTCCCTATGGAGTACCCGAAACCAATGAACTTCCTGAAGGCGATACTCCCAAAACGTCGCTGCGAGATGAACTGCTCAAGAAGCTCAAGAAAATACCAAGATCAAATCGCCGGATAATTGTCATGCTGGCTCAAAAGGCTGAATACAGCTCTAATTTAGAATCTGGCACCGAGGATAAAGATGACGCCAGGAAGGGGCCTGCACTGATGGGCAGGTCGGGAAGGTCGCAGAAAAAAACGAACCGCAGCAAGAGTAAGAAAGCAGTACCACGCGGTTTTGTAATTACGATGATCGGCAAGACCCCAATGGACTTTACTCGCACCAACAGCTTGCTGGGTGATTTGATTGACGATCTTAAGACTCGAATCAATGGCGATGAAAATCTCAAAGTCGTCGGTGATATTACCTTCGACATGCTTAATGCCGCCGAGCTGAAAACTGTTATTTCGGGTGGTGCTATAGAGAGTTCGAAAAACCCCGCAAGAAGAGGCGGCAGGGAGCCTATGGTTAGAGCGGGTGGGCTGCCTGGAATGAGCATGGATAGAAGAGGCGGCGAGAAACTCGAGGTCGAAAAACAAGTTGTTGATCCCGACGAATTATTCCCCGACGAAACTACGACGGGCGATACGGGATTCAAGCTGACGATTCGGGTGCATGTAACCGGTGACGGTGTAATGAAAGAAGAAGAAAAAGAAGAATCTGAAAAATCTTCTCGTAGACGGAGATAATAATGAATTTGCTTCGCAATAATTTGTACTTGGTTATTCTGGTCGTAGTTACTCTAGTCGTTGGAGGCATTTTTGTTTACATGGGCGGTGAGAAGGGTGACCTGATCGCTCAAGAGCAGATAGCCCCTCGCCAGAAGATGTCTGACTCGCTTTCCAAGCTTTCCCGCCCTCCGCGAGCAAATCTCCTTACCATCAAGGGTAAAAAAGAACGCAACGATTCAGCCGAGAAGGAACTCAACGAAGTAACTACGGGTTTAATCGAGTACAACCGGCGGGATTTCAAAATCGATTCGTTGAAGTTGCGTGACGGAACGCTTCGCCCCGTGCTGCCGTACTCCGAAAATGTGTGGAAAAATAACGTTCTGGTTATTCCCTACAGGCAGAGCTACAGCGACAGACTCAACGCACTGCTTAAAAAGCTCAATCCAACGCAGATTCCTACGGCATCGGCAATTGAGAGGGAAGCGGCAAGTTTGCAGATACGTTTGGATCGCGAACGCGAGAAGAAAACCAAAGAGGAAAGATCTGCAGCTGCAGAAAAGGATGTTCGGGTTGGTATGGGGCCAGCTATTAGAAACCCAGGAGCAGGGTTGAGGGGTGCCAAGAGATCGACAGGTAGTTCTTCTGCTGAGGCATATCGGCAAGCGGCCGATAAGGTGAAGTTTATCGCCGCCCAGCGTGGTCAGATATATGCTACAAAAAGTTCGTTTGATGTGTTGCTTACGGATATGCACGATCCGAATCTGACGGCTGATGAGCTTTGGAAATCGCAGGTGAATCTTTGGGTGCAACAGGATATCGTCGATACGCTGATCAAAACTAATGACGAAGTTCAGGATTCCATGAAAATACCCGACGCCGACAGATGCGTAATTAATTCGGCCGTCAAAAGATTAGTAAAGATCGAGATATTCGGGCAAGGTACGTCGGAGGTGAAAAAACGGGATACTGGATACGGGGCAGGCATGGCAGGGCCCCCCATGATGGGAGGCCCGGGAATGCCCGGTGGTATGCCGCAGCGACCTGCAAAAAACAAAAAAAGAAGCAAGCGAGAAGCCAACGTCAAACGTGCAGACTCGCTGACAGGTAACACCTCCGACAAAATGATGGATGTTGTGAATTACTCTTTTACGGTGATAATTTCAACGCGACATCTTCCGGTACTTGAGAAAAAACTCCTCGAGCAGAACTTTCACTTCATTCTCGAGGAGGAAATCATGACCCAGCCCAGCTACGCGGGTGTACCTGCGAATGCCAGCGGTGGTTATACCAAGGAAGAACTGTCGTATTACGGTGTCGAGCCAGTCAGCAGGGTTACTATTGAGGGGCAGCTTGCTTTGCTAGCCGACTGGACCCGCGGTGAGTACGACACGAAGACCAAAACCTGGACAACCACGCCGCTAATGCCTGTAAGTGTAATGGAACAACTTCCACCCGCAGCCCAGAGAAAACAGGACAAAGATCTCATTAGCGGAAAGCTGTTACGGCCTTGGGATCCGGGGTTTGTGCAGAAAAAGTCCAGTGACCGTAGTCGCCGAGGCCGGGGCGGTAGGTAAGATCGAACCGTGTGGCGCTGCAAATTTTGAGCGAAATAACTTCGAGTTTAATACAAAGACGAATAGACAATCAGTTACAGGAGGCCTGAGCTAATGGCCAATCAGCAAGGACCTGGTTTTGTAGACAAGCATATTGAAAAAGTCGTATTGGGCGTATGTGGCCTGATACTGCTCTACGCTGTCATACAATATGGTATATCCACCCCTCGGCGAATAGAGGTTGTCAAGGGCGACGCCGTGTCTCCCGCAGAGGTTGATGAGATACTGCTGAAGGAAGCTCAGAGAGTGCACGACCTTGTGGAAAAAGAGGGGTATCCCGAACCTCCCCAGCTTTTGTATGCTCAGAACTTCAGGAAGCTTGAACTCGATCCGCTACCGGACAAGCTTGCCTCGCTTACTTTTGGATCCCCACTGAGCAAGGGTTTGGGTGGAGACGGAATGGGCGTTGCCAAGATTCACACGCTTGCAGCTGTTGAAAAATTGCTCCCGGCACCGCAAAAGCCAATCAACTGGTGCGATCCTGAACTGGTTAACGTTGCGAAAGAACAGGACGATGTCAAGCTCGAAGAAAAACCAACATGGCGATCCGTGACATACTATCCTTGGGGCGACCTCGAAAAAGCATGGAAGAAGGAGTTCCAGGGTTCGGCAATATATCCTGAGCAGATTGCGGTTGGTTATCAAGTGCAGATCGAGGAAAAACAACTCGACGGAACTTGGAAAGTAGTCGATTCTGTAAAACCGTCCTATAAACCGTTCTATGGTACGGGCAGAGATGGTATGGAAAAACTTCCGCCACAGATCCCTGCGTACAAGACCAATCAAGACAATACCGCCGACAACACGGCTGAGATCATGGAAGCCAAGAAGCAAATTGCCGAATTTACCGAATCTCAGCTTCAACCAGACTATTTCGATATCTGGACCCCGGAAGGCAAGGATGTCTGGCAGAAACATATGCCGCTCGAAACAATCGCTCAGTGGTACGAAGGGTACTGGGAAGCCCCTAAAGATGACGACGAATCTGACGAGGCTGCGGGCAAAAAGGCTACTCGGCCCCGGGCTCGTGATAAATTCGCCCCACCTGCCATGGATCCCGGTATGATGGATCCCAGGAATCCTGGTGGAGCTGGTCGCCTCAAGGGCAGAACAACCGTCAAGCGTGCCCCTGGAGCCGGCAGCAAACTTCTCCCCAGTTACGAAAAGCAAAAAGAGGCTGGGAAGATGCTGGTTTGGTTCCACTCCGACAAAATTCAGTACGGCAAAGAATATCGCTGCCGATTCAGGTTGATTTTCGTCAATCCGCTTTTGGGATATGTTGACGACGTCGATAAAAAAAGCCCGCAAGATGCAGTGCAACCAACAATTACCACAAAGTGGTCTGCTTGGTCGGATTCCGTGGCTGTGCGGCAGGACATGCAGTTCTACGTAACCGGTGCCAGCACGAGCAGCAAGACTGTTACTGTGACGGTTTTCACTAAAGTTCTCGGCCAGCTGGTTTTAGGCAAATTTGGGCGTCTTGATGTCGGTGAACCTATTGGTGGCATTGCGCAGGTGGCTGTCATTAACCCGGCGACCGGGGAAACCGAAGAACCGGCTGTCGAATTCGATACCGGTGCTGTTATTGTTTCGCTGAATTTCCAGAAAGACGTGGTAACTTTGACTGGAATCGGAAAGTATACCAAGAGTACCGTCGAGGTCGTATATATGGATCGGGACGGAAATCTCCACTCTCGCGTGATGTATTATGATAAGCGAAATGAAGCTTATCTGCTTATGAAGAATGAGATTAAAGAAAAAGCCCCCATGACAGCCCGGGAAAGAGAATTGGTAGAAAGGCGTCTGAGACGCTCGGAAGAAAAAAAACGCAAAGGAACTACCGGCAAAAAAAATCCCGGCGGACGGCCTGGTTTTCCAGGAGTAGATCCGGGGATGGATCCCGGAAGATTTCCAGTTCCCGGCGGTATTCCGGGCGGGCCCGGCAAACGGCCCAAACGTTAACTCTAGCAGTGGTAAAATAATAGCTGTTGGAAGCTGTTGTTTTTTTCTTGCCAATTTACATTTTCTCGTGTAAATTGCTCCCCTGTAAATTTTTGCGATTATATCTAAATAAAAAATGCCCGTTATGTCGAAAAGAATCAACAGGCGTTTTTGTGAAATTAGCGCATTGTTTTTTGATGTGGGCATTTGTCCCACTTTATATGCAGCCCAGCGATGGCTTGCTTCTCCGGCGAGTTGTCGATGATTTGGGTTGTTGGTGTACGAAAGGAGACCAGATAGTGTCGGAAAAATGTAGATTTATATCCGTCGCCTTAAGCGTTGTTTTGGTAATCGGTGTCGTGTCGGTTTTTGCCGGTGAGGCATTGGTGAAGACGGCCGATGCACAGAAGTTGCTTGCTCGCGGCCAGACACAGTTTAGTGACCATGACTTTACGATGGCTCGTGGGACTTTGTGGAAGGCCTACGAGAACCGTGCGGTATTGAACGAATCTCAGAAAACAGCGCTTTCAAACTTGCTGGGCGAAGTTGACGTAGCCATCAGCGAGAGTGTAAAGGCACGGTCGAGTCTTGCCGAAGCTGACAAGGCGATGAAGGCCGGGACGCCTGACGCTGCACGCAGTGAGCTTAAAACGGTTGCCGATTGTCGTTATCTTTCCGATGCCGAAAAAACACAAGCCCGTCAAATGCTGGCGAAGATTGATGCAGATGCGGCGGCAGAGACGGATAACACCAGAGCTCTTGCTACTGCAGACAGCAGCAAAACCAACGCATTGGAGTTGGGGGTTGCTGATAAGGCTGATAAAGCCCCCGCTCCCATAGTGATTGCCGCGAAGGACGACAAGGCTGATAACGCCCCCGCTCCCATAGTGATTGCCGCGAAGGACGACAAGGCTGATAACGCCCCTGCTCCCATAGTGATTGCCGCGAAGGACGACAAGGCTGTCAAGCGAAAGGCAGTCGAAGACCTTACCTCCAAAGGCGAGGCTGCACTCAAAAATAATCAACCTGACAAGGCAAAGAAATTTTTCGGCGACGCTTTGGCGATTGACAGCAGTAATGAAGATGTTCGCAAGAAGCTCAACTATGCTCACCAGCAAGCTGACGTTACAACTTCATCCCCCAGTAGTGTTTTAAGTGATCTTGCACGCTCGCAAAGTATTGACCGCCAAATGACCATTGGGCAGATCAACCGGGCATTGAAGGAGGCCCGCCAAGGGATCGCCGCCAAGTCTACATCAACTACGGATTATGGAAACGCCCTGCAGAAGGCAAAATATGCCAAAAGCGTTCTACTGAACAAGAAGCGCCTTTTTACGGCGGCGGAAAACCGCGAAAAACTGGCGGAAATTGATGAATGTATCGCCTGGATCAGCGGCGAGCAGGAAAAATGGAATAACGTACAACTCAAAAAGACGATGGCGCAAATCGGTCGGGACGCTGCAACCCGTCGTCAAAAAACTATGGAGCAACGCCAGCAGAAGCTCTTCGGCATGCAGCAGCGTGTCAAAAGTCTGGTTCAGGAAAAGAAACTTGAGCAGGCAATTGAAGTTCTGGACCAGATGTTGGAACTGGACGTAAACTACACTTGGGCATCCAGCGTTAAGTACGGTTTGCAGCAGGCGTTGGTACTTAAGGTTCAGAGAGAGTACAATAACACGAGGGCTTATCAGCAAAGTCAGGTCGCTGCAGACATTCTCGGTTCTGAGATCCCGTGGTTCCGGAAAATTCGATATCCGAAGGACTGGAAAGAACTCACCGAGCGTCGCAAAAAATACGGTGCTTCCAGAAGCGGTGAAACCGAAGCTAACCGTCAACTCAGAGCCAAGTTGAACATACGCGTTTCTCCCGAGTTTGACGGTCAGGCGTTCCCGGACGTTATAGAGTATTTCCGCGAAACCAGCGATGCCAATATCTACGTCAACTGGAAAGCAATCGAAGAAGCCGGCATCGACCGTGACCAGACGGTGGATGTTAAGTTAAAGAACGTTCCGTTTTTCAAGGCGTTACGCCTTGTTCTGGACGACGTAGGTGGTGCCGCCGCTGAACTTGCTTACGCCCTGAATGACGGTGTTTTAACCATCTCCACGCAGAGCGATCTCGATCGCAACAAAGATACCCGCGTTTACGACATTCGCGACCTTATCGCCCGCGTTCCTGACTTCGCTGGTCAGCGCGTGTCGCTTTCGGCTATTGGTGAGAGCTCGGGGGGTGAGGGTGGTAGTAGCAGCAGCTTATTTGATGACGAGGGCGATGAAGATGAGACTGGTGAGGATGAGGAGTTGACTCGTTCGGGGGCAATTGCTCGGATCAAACAGCTGATTGTTGAGACTATCGATCCGGGTAACTGGCGACCTGAAGGTGACAAGGGTTCGATTGTTTCGATGCACGGTAACCTGGTTATCACTCAGACTCCGGAGAATCACTCTGAAATCGAAAAGCTTATCGCCACGTTGCGAGAGTCGCGGGCCATTCAGGTTACAGTTGAGGCACGCTTTATTGTCGTTCAAACGGGCTTTTTGAGCCAAATCGGTGTCGACCTGGACTTCTACTTCAATTTGGGTGGCCAGATCAGTACGAATGCCCCAACAACTGCTTACGGACCAAGTGCATGGACCACAGCCGGTTACCATGCAGCCTCGACGACCAGTAAATTCTCCCCGGTTTCCGTTGAGAATCAAAGTTCCACATTTGCGAACGTTGCACAGGAAAGCACGATTGTTGACGGTGGTATTGGCGCGACGATGACGGCACTTGCTATGGACTCGGCGATGACTATCGCCGGTACGTTCCTTGACGATATTCAGGTTGACTTCCTTATCGAGGCGACCCAGGCGCATCAGGCGACGAGAACGCTGACGGCACCGCGTTTAACCCTGTACAACGGCCAGCGGGCATACGTCAACATTCAGACGTCGCAGGCGTACATTTCGGGTATTGAGCAGATCGTGTCTGAAAACGAAAGCGCCCCTGAACCGGAAATCAGCTATGCACCCAACGGTGCGATGTTGGACGTAGACGCAACCGTCTCGCATGACAGACGCTACGTTCAGTTGACGCTTCGTCCGCAGGTTATCAGAACCGAAATTACGAATTCTTCAATGGTCACTAATGTTCTCATTAGTTTACCGACGGTTACATTGCAGGAAATCCAGACGACTGTTTCTGTTCCGGATGGTGGAACGCTGCTGATTGGTGGCCAGAAAATCTCGGAAGAAATCGAACGCGAAATGGGCGTTCCGATCCTGAGCAAACTTCCCGTCATTAACCGCGCCTTTACCAACAAGGGTAAGTTGCGTGACGAAAAGACCCTGCTGATTCTGATCAAACCGCAGATTATCATTCTTGACGAAGCGGAAGAGGATGAAAAACTGCACGATGAAGACCCACTCTTCGGTAAAGGATATCATTAGGAACAAGTGTTCGAGAATCAGCAATCGCAGGAGAGTGGAAGTCATAATTCTCGGTTCTTGCTGATACGGAATGCTGAAAACTGGTCGCTAGAGTATATAATACGAACCGTGGGCTTGAAAAAGTTCGCGGTTCGTTTTTTTATGGACTAGAGCATCTTAAATTTGACCTGTCGTATTTCTGCTAGCTGCGGTTTCGGCTGATGGCGTTCGCTTGCATCGACATAGCTTTCTATGTCTGCTTCAGCGTCCTTGTCAACCTCATCCTCGCTGACGCAGTATCTACGACATTTCAAACTTTAAATGCTCTAACTTCACAGGAACACACATATGAGAAACATTATACTTTCGGCGTGTATGTTTGCCTTGGCACCGTTGTTGCTTTTTGGGGAAAAGCCATCGGCTGAAACTCCAAAGTCGCAGGAGGCCCCCAAGGGCGTTGTCAAGTTCAAGCATCTGTTGGTTGATCGCGACAATGGGGTAATTACGATTGATACCAAGGTCGCCAAATCGGAGCATGGGTTGGAGTTTTTGCTCTGCCGCGACCGCACCAAGGAATACGAGTCGCTGCTGAGTACCAAAGCCACCGGCCGTCAGCTCCACGCAGGCCTGCTCATGCTCGGACTCGATCCCGGTAAGCCCGCCGAGTATGACGGCGAAAAATACATCCCACCACGCGGGGCAGGGCTGAAAATTTCGCTGCAGTGGAAAGACAAAGACGGTGTGCAGCAGCAGGTAAATGTCGACGATTGGATAACAACCGACAAAAAGGACAAGCAGAAGTTTACACCCGACAGGTTCATTTTCGTTGGGTCGGAAATTCTCCCCAACGGAACATACCAGGCCGACACCAGCGGGGGGCTTATCTCGCTGGCAAATCTGTCCTCGTCCGTTCTCGACGTGCCGTTTGAAAGCACCCGCACGCTCGAAAATCGCCGCTTTAGTGCCGACACCGACAAACTCCCCACCCCCGGAACGAAGGTTCAGCTTGTGATAACCCCCGAAAAAAACGCCGTCAACGCACCCCATGCCCGGGCGATGCTGGAAATCGATCGCCTCGGACAGCTGCTGATTGATGGGCAGCGTATTGATTACCCTCAGCTGCAAAAATGGGCTCAGCAGTATACCGATCAGCACAAGTTGGGGCGTGTTGTAATTCGCTCAGCCGGGCGTGCGATGTGCGTCTACGGGGCGATGGCAAAGCTGGAGCTGAAACTTGGTGGAGTGTTTGAATTCGAGGAATATACAGCTCCAATGCAGGCACCGCTGTTACCGCAAACTCCTGCACAGTTGAAGGTTATGCTGAGTTCGCTGAAAAAACGCCTCGCCGACCCCGACGAGCAGATCAACAACCCCAAACGTGAGATCACCCGCACCCTCGATCAAATCCAGCGGCAGCGTGCGGAGCTTAAACGTCTCGACGGGCTTTGGACAGAGTACGAAAAATCGCTCAAGGAACTGGAAAAATCCAAATGACAGACCGCCTCGACACAACGCAAGCAATATCATCTCCGCAACCGGAGCGTTGGTGGAAATTGCGCGACGAGCTGCTGCCCGTGTTGAGCATCGCAGCTGTGACGATACTGGTGGAGCTGGGCGTTTTCGTTGCCGGGCGGGTGTATGGTGCGAGTTTTGAGCGATCATTGCTCGCAGCTTTGGGCGTATCTGTTTTGTGGTGCGTGATCGCCCCGGGGCCGCTCTGCGTTGGTGGGCGAGGGTTGATGTCGACATTCATTCGTGGGGGCATCATTGCCGATTCCACATTCATCAGCATGTTCGTGCTTTGGATTATCGGTTATCGTGAACCGGGCGGGCTTGACTTTGTCGGTGTGCTGAAAATCTACTGCATTTGCATTCCGCTGGTGCTGATGAGTGCTGGATGTGTCGCGATTGCCAAAACTCCCGTCGCCCGATCTGTCGCCGCCGTGATCGCCGTGCTGATACTCTGCCTTGCCCTAACCTCACCGCTGCTGGTGAATCCATGGATTATCGACGGTGGAGAATTCGGCCAATCCATTGCCGGCTGGGCCGTGCTGGTCAATCCGTTTTTTGCCGTTTGTGACGCCGTCGTCGAACAGACCGGTTTTATCTGGCGTCAGGGCGAGTTGATGTACGAATGGTCGCAGCTGGGCGAGGGGATTATTCCTCCCCCGGTTTCGTGGTACCAAACCGCACTGCTCTACGCCGAAATCGCCCTGGGATTATGGATCATCGTCTGGATTCGCGCGTTTTCCACTCGCCGCCGCCAGGTGAGCTAATCGCGCCGTGAGTGACCTTTTTTTCTGGCAGGTATTTTGATCTGCTATTATACATGTTTTTTTGTTTTCAAAAGTTTTTTTAAGCCCGAAAGGGCTGACCAGAATTTAGCCGGGGGTGAAGCGAAGCGGCACCCCCGGATAAATGTTTCTTAAAAATTAGCCCTGAAAGGGCGACAAAAGCACTGGGCCGTTTGTTCTGCCGCGATAATCCCAAGATTTCTATCGCCCTTTCAGGGCTGATGTATCTATTGGCCCTACACCGTGGGCTGACGCCCACGGCTAAATTCTGACCACCCCT
>DAOVZK010000061.1 GCA_030635145.1 Planctomycetota bacterium
GCAAAACACAAGCACCGTCACCGCAGACATATTATTTACCTGCTAGTTGCTACCGTCCAGCCGCGGGGATATCCGCCCCAGCAACGGCACGACGTACTTCCATCCTGCGAGTATCGCGCCCAACATCGCGCCGGTGGCGATGGCAATCCGCAGCAGCGAGGTCATTATCGCCCCAAGCCCGATCCGCCCCCATCTGCGGTGCAAAATCCACACTAGCAGCAAGGCGTATCCCGATGACGTCACCGCCGTTGCCAAACCCATCGCCCCTGCACCCAGCGGAGTAAATATCAACCCGCCAACCAGCAGCACATTTATCCCTGCCCGCACAATCGATGCCTTCAGCGGGGTCATGACGTCCTTTTGCGAGAAAAACGCCCGCAACAAAACGTGATTGCTGAAATACGCCCACATTCCGATGCAGTACATCTGGAGAATGTATCCGCTTTGGGCGGCGTCGGCGGGTGTGAATTTTCCGCTGCGGTAAATCGCCGATATCGCAGGCCCGCCGAGAACCATAAGCGCCACGCCCGACGGAATTCCCATAAACAGGCACAGACGCAACGCCCTGTTGGTGGCCTCGCGAAGTCCCTGGGTGTCGTTGCGGGCAGCGTATCGGGAAAACAGCGGGAATACGACGGTGGCGATGGAAATGGCGAGGATGCCCATCGGAAAATTGTATAAGCGCTCGGCGGCGTATATTCGTGTCGCTGCCCCCTCGGCGAGCGGTTTATCGAACGTCCATCCGAGAATTGTCAGCGTGGGAGAGTCGGCCGTCGCCGCCATGAACCATGCATACCAACCGTCGAACAAACTGCTTAACTGCACGGCCCCGAGCGGAATCATCATCGGCAGCATCAACTTGCCCATGCGACGAACTTCTGGCAGCAACGGTTTTACGTTCGGAATAACGCCCAGCCCCGCCGCCCGAAGCGCCCATATCACACCAAGCAGCTGAACGATACCGGCAGCCACCACGGCAACCGAAAGCAGCCCCAGCCCGGTATTTGACGCGACTGTGCAATATCCGCGGGCGATATACGCAGCTGCGATAAGGAAAATGTTCAGGATAATCGGAGCGAAGGCGGGATATGCGAAACGGCCCCTGCAATTCAGCGCCGCTGCCCCCAACGCCAACATGCAAATCGTAAACATAAACGGCATGACGATCATCAACAGCTGCAGCAAAAGCGTGCGGTCCCACCCGCCGGGAAAAAACACTAACCAGATCGCCAGGCCGACTTCGATTACGACGAGCAAAATACCCAAAACTACCGCCAACGCCCCAGCTGCGTTGGCGAGCACAAGGCGGGCGCGATTCCAACCCTCGGCCTCGCTGACCTCGGTAAACACAGGTACGAACGCCGCCGACAACGCACCCTCACCGAACATGCGGCGGAACGTATTCGGAATGCGAAAGGCCGTCCAAAACGTACTCATGGCACGGTTGGCACCGAAAGCGAAAATCGCCCGGTCGCGAATAAGCCCCAAAATGCGAGACAGCATCGTCAAAATCGCAACGACTTTGGCTGACCTGAAAAAATGCTCTCGCTCGTGATGTTGCTGAGTTTCATTCACGCGGTAGATTATCCATAGATGGGAGAAAAAAGCGACAAAAACCTGCAATGGCGTCCCATGCGTGAACTCGTAGGCCGGGTCTTGACCCGGCAATTTTAGGCTTGCAAAATTCCCGCCGGGTCAAGACCCGGCCTACTCAATTATTTCGAGTTTTATTCTACGCCGTAAACATCTTCCATGCTGCAATGCCAATGACGATTACAAACACGATACGGACAATTCGCAGCGGAAGCGTGTGCGTCAAGTGCCCGCCGATGTATCCACCGATCATCGCTGTGGGGGCGAGGACCCCGGCGAGGATGAGGCTCCGAATAATGCTCCCGTCATTACCTAGCGTAACGTTGCGGACAATGGCGCCGATCCACGAAATCGAAAAGATAGTAACCGCCGACGTGGCGACGGCGTTTCGCAGCGGCATGTGGAGGAAAATCTGCATCATCGGAACCGCCTGCGCGCCCCCACCGATACCAAACAATCCGGCGAAAAATCCCATGACGCCCCCGACGACACCTTTTTTCCAGACGGGAAGCAACGCTGCCTCCGGGCGGGATACGCCGTCGGTTTTATGCTTTTTGAGTTTGTAGATATTGTACAGCACTACGTAAATCAGAATCGCACCGAAGGCGTGGCGGATGTAGACGGCACCGTCGCCGGTGAAAAACGGTATTCGCGTAAAGGCGATTCCGGCGATCGTAGCGACGGCGGCAACCGGTGCAATAATTTTCCAGACCGACCCGTAGATTGCCTTGACCCGGTAGTGTTTTAGCGCAGCCGGCCCGGCCATCAGGAAACTTACGATCATCGCGGCGGCCTGATACTGGTACAGCTGCTGTCGGCCGGCGGCGTCTACCGATCCGAAAATCCACATCATCGCGGGAATCATGACCACCGCCCCGCCAATACCCAGCAGCCCACCGAGTACACCGGCAATCAAACCGACAATGGCGAGTATCGTGTAGTCCATGATTTCCTTAGGGGATTATTTCAGCAGCTCGGCGATGCGGTCGATGCCCTTGTCGATTTGCTCCATGCTGGTGGCAAAGCTCAGGCGAATGCAGCGGTCTTCTCCGAAAGCAACGCCCGGAACGATTGCGACTTTTGCGGCATCGAGGGCAGCCTTGGCGAAGCTCATCGAGTCGGTCACTTCCACACCACCCAGCGTTCGGCCGAAATGAGCACTGATGTCCGGGAAGCAATAAAACGCACCCATCGGTTGGACACAGGTAACGTTTGGTAGTTCGCGAAGGCGGGCAGCCATGTGCTTACCGCGTTTTTCGAATTCCTGACGCATTGTTTCGACAACTCCCGCAGCCTGCGGATCAGTATACGCCGCAAGCGCTCCGGCCTGCGCGAAACTCACCGGATTCGTCGTCTCGTGACTCATCAACCGCGCGATGGCCGAGATAACATCCTGAGGCCCGGCCACCCAGCCAAGCCGCCAGCCAGTCATCGAGTAAGTTTTCGCCAAACCGTTAAACGTAAGCGTCCGCTCGGGGAGTTTCGGATCAAGGGCGGCAAACGAAACGAATTTGTTGTCGCCATAGATAAGTTTCTCGTAAATTTCATCCGACAGCACAAGCAGATCGGTTTTCAGGACAGCCTCGGCCAGTGCAGCGAGTTCTTCGGGAGTATACATCACACCCGACGGGTTCGACGGTGAGTTAATGACGATTGCCTTTGCATCACCGGCGGCGTCGAGAATTTGCTGTGGTGTGATTTTAAAATTATCCTGCGGGGTGGTCTCCAGAATTACGGGCACACCACCGGCGAGCTTGATTTGCTCGGTATAGCTGACCCAGTAAGGAGCGGGCAGCAGAACCTTGTCGCCCGGATCGAGAATCGCCTGGAACGCGGCGTACAGTGCATGCTTACCACCGAAAGTCACCAGCACCTGTGAGGGTTCGATATTAATTCCGTTGTCTTTGGCGAGTTTGTCGGCGATAGCTTTTTTGAGTGCAGCGGCGCTTTTTGGGGTGTATTTCGTATCGCCGTTTTGCAGTGCCTCGACAGCTGCGTCTTTGATGAACTGCGGGGTGTCAAAATCGGGCTCACCGGCACCGAAACTAACGACGTCTATACCATCGTTCTGCATTTGCTTTGCTTTGGCGGTAATGGCGATTGTGGGGCTGGCGGGGACCTGCTGAATTCTCTGTGACAACGACGTCATTGTGTGCTCCTGTTTTCTATAATGCTTCAAATACCTGCTAAAATTTGGTTGGTTGTTAATTAACCACTCTAATACACATTCTCCAAGCTCCGTACCATACACGAGACGAGAATTTTGTCAATTCCAAAGTGCCGCGGGCAAAAAAAAGGCCCCGGCAAAATGCCGAGGCCTGATAAATTCAAACTGCCGTCCGCGTCTATTCCGGGGCTTTTTCCGGAACGTAACCTGTCAGTTCGAGGAACCGATTGAGATTCAGGACGGGGATTCTCATTGCTTTTGCTTTGGCTTCGGAGGCGAGATAGGCATTATGTTTTTTCTTCAGCCGCTCGTAGGCCTTATGAACTGCCGGCGGGGCAAGCTCGTCAGGCTTCGACGGTAAGGAGGGCTTCTCGCCCATGACCAGGTAGTCCGTACGATAGGTCACGTCGTCTTCGACCTTACCCCCGGAATGCTTGACAGCTGCGATTAGTTCTTCGGCACCGGCGCGGGTGGAACCCTGCCCTCGCAAATTGTACTCGCCGATAATCACGAACACTGTCGGCCGCATGGTGTGGTACGCCGGATTCAGCACAACATCACCAGCCACGATTGGGGCGTCTTTGTCTTCCTTGACAATTTTGCAGGTGCAGAAACCCTCAGCAACCTTGGTCACACGCAGGCTGCCTTTAGACTTAGGTTCCTCCTGACCGATATCGGATTTGTTGAACACGGAAAAGGTCATTCCGGGTTTGATTTTATCTTTCTTACCCAAACCGATAAAGCAAACTCCGTCGGTTACCCTGATAATTTTGGCGTCTGCGGTAACTTTACCTTTACCCTTTGTGGGATTAAGTTTCTCTTTTAACTCCGCAACCTGAATTTTCAGGCGGCGGATTTCTCTTTCGTTCTTAGCGGCCTGCTCCATGAGTTTTTCGCGTTCATCCTGCAGCTTAGTCTTTTCTTTTCTTGCCGTTTCGAGCATACCATCGGAAAACTTCTTGGCCTCGGTCTTGTCGGAGCTTCGTCGTATGTTGGTCGCCTTTAGGTCGTCATCGACTTGGGCATGCTTGTCGGCCCACTTTTTGATTGCAACCTCATGATTTTTAGCCTGTGCATTGATTTCGGCATTTTTCTCAGATATTTTAGCCTCAAGTGCCCTGATCGTTTCGGTTAGTTTCCCCTCCATCTTCCCTTGGGCCTCAAGTTTCTTCTGAAACAGCAGCAGCGTCGGGAGCACCCCACCGCGATCCGTATGTCCGCCTTCCCTGAGGATCGCATAGGTAGTATCAATCTGATCAAGCGCCGCCCGCGTCGTCTTGCCCTTTACCCCGATAATCTCCGTGACTATCCGCGCGTTTTGACTTTTGAGTTTAGCCAGATCGGTGACGTTTTGCTTTTTGGTTTTGGCGTCGGCCTCGATGATTTTATTGGCTTCGTCACGCTGCATAAACATCAGCACCGCAACGGCGGCGGCTATGACGAAAAGGAACACAAAAACTATCAGCAGAACGGGGGGGTTATTGCGTTGTCGAACAACACGTGCCATACTAGACTCCTGTTATGTTTATCAAATCTTTCTAAATACGTAGGCAGACACAAGGAACACCACCTGTTGGTAATTTTAACCCGTCACAGGCGAATTACACCTTACCTCTTCCAGTTAAGTAACTTGCACTATTGCAGTATGCAGACTACATCGGCAAAGTAAAGGGGATTTTATGACCAAAACTTGGGGTTTTGGCTGCTCTAGCTGTTTCAATCAACCTTTTTCCTTGAGTTTGCTGGCTGTGGGGGCTTCGATTCCCTTATTCAGCGCACCATCCATATTGCGAATCGCCTGCCGCAAACGTTGCTCATTTTCGACCAATGCAATGCGGACGCAGCCTTCGCCGTTCTCTCCAAAAACCCGCCCCGGTGCAATAGAAACATCTGCCTCGGCCATCATACGAAGTGCAAAATCGATACTGCCCTGCCCCGCAAGATGCGCCTCTGAGACCTTGGCCCACACGAACATCGTTCCTCGCGTGCAATCAATTTCCCATCCAAGGCGGCGTACACCATCGACGACAATATCGCGCCTCGCCTCATAAAGTTTATTCTGCTGCACTATATCGGGTTCTCCCTCTTGCATCGCAACAGTCGCCGCAATTTGGATCGGCTCGAAAATACCATAATCATAATAACCCTTGATGCACCCCAACGCACGAACCATCTCCTTGTTACCAACACAGAAACCGATTCGCCACCCAGCCATGTTGTACGGTTTGGATAACGTGACAAACTCAACACCGACATCCTTGGCACCCTTGGCCTGCAGGAAACTCGGTGCCTTGTAATCACCAAAACACGTCCGCCAGTAAGCGAAGTCGTGAATAACGTAAATTCCAGCCTGCTTAGCAAGATCGACGACGGCCTCGAAGAAATCCACTCCGTCAACCGTCATCGCTGTTGGGTTGTGCGGATAATTGAGAATCAGCACCTTGGGCTTGGGGGAGGTCTTTTCGATAACATACTTGACGCGATCGAGAAATGCCTGGTCATTGCCCATCTCCACATTGATTACGTTCCCACCAGCCAGCATGACGGAATGAACATGGATCGGAAAATACGGGTCGCCCACAACCGCTGTATCACCCGGGCCCATAATGGCGAGGCATAAATGCGAAAAACCTTCCTTCGACCCGATCGTTGCGATAACTTCCGTATCCGGATCAAGCGTAACGTTGTAAAGTCGCTCGTAGAGCTGACTCAACTCACGGCGCAGACTCAAAATACCACATGGTGCGCTGTAACGGTGTTTTCCCAAATCATTCGCCGCCTCACATAGCTTATCTATAACCACCTTGGGGGCCGGTTCCATCGGATTACCCATCCCGAGGTCAATGATATCGACACCAGTAGAAAATTTTTCGTCCTTCATCCTGTTGAGTTGTCCAAAAAAATACGGGGGCAACTGCAACAACCGATCCGCTACATTAATATCCCATTTGTCAGCCATTTACTTTTTTCCTTGCTCTACCTGTTTCCGAATACTCGGTTCGACATATTCCAGCTTCGCTTTTTGAAATAGTTCCCCCAGAACTTCTCGCTGGAGCCTTTGCGTTTTCTCTAACAACACTATCGCCCGCAACTCGTCGCGAACATCGTCAAATTTTACATTTTTTGGAGGAATTTTTTCCTCCAGCCGAACGATATGAAAATTTGTTCCAACCTGGACGGCCCCGGAATAGTCTCCGGAGTTTTGCAGCGAACGAATCACCTGCACCAGCACGGTGTTCATATTTTTTTCTGCAGTTTGCGTTCCGATCTCCGGTAACCACGCACCGCTTTTAGCCGACGGGTTCGTCGAATACTTATACGCCAGCTTGGTAAAGTCCTGCCCTTGCTTGAGCAGCTTCAAAATTTTCTCCGCCCGCACCAAGGTAGGAACCTGAATATGCCTCGACCGTAGCGCAGCGTTGTAGCGGCGGAGGAATTCTTCCCGCAATTCTTCATCGCTGACTTTCGCACGATTTGCCGCTAACCGCGTCAACCCAACATTACGCCGCATAATTGCATTCCACTGACGAAGGGTGAACTTGTTCTTCTCCAACCAGCCATCTCGCAATTTATCGAGATCCTGCGGGGCAGTATCTTCGGTAAGTTTGAACATCATATGCAGGGCTTTGCGGTTTTCCAGAGCGATTTGCTTTTTCGTCACATCCGTGGACAGTCCCTGTCGCACAAGTTCCTGTTGCACAAGTTCGTCGGCGATGAATTGTCTCGCCAGCTGGAGGCCGTAATCGTCGAGTAAGGCGTCATACATCGGCTTCATGTAGAGCGGCTGGCCGTTAACCGTTACCAGTACACCCGTGGTATTTTCAGTCGCCACCGACGCGGATGATTCATCATTCTCGACAGATGGAGCTTTGCTGGCTGCCGGTTCGATGACTTCCGCTTTTTTGGCGGGCATTTTCATGTCGCACCCACAGGCAAGCAGCAGCAACACCAGTTGCCCCAGCATCGCTGCTTCTACAATATTTTTACGCTGCATTTTTTTCACAATTTTTTTCACAATCGGCACCTCACCATTCGTCATCGTGTGCATTTTTACCAGCGACGTATCTACAATTTCATCTAGACTACTCACCCCACCGTCATTCGTCAACCACCACCCGATGGAAGATGAAGTTTTTCAGCTACATAATAATTACGGTGTTGGGCCAATCAGGGTAACGAAATCAGGCTGGCATTCCAAACGAATCAGCCACAATTAAGTTTTCTTACATGGGATGCTGTTGAATGTCGGGGTGGTCGTCTTTGTAGGTCTGGATTAGTGTGGATTTTTCCTTCTCGCCTAATTCTCCATCCATGTCGACCAATCTGAGGAATAGTACTTGCCTGCATTGTTTTGTCAGCACATCAGTCATCTTCGACATCACCAGCGGCATCGTAAGCCGAGCCAGAAGTTTTTGCTCTGGTTTGAGTGCTCCGTTGCGTACAGTGCCCTCGAAAGCTTGGCTTAAAGCAACTTTGCCGGCAGCCCTTGTCGGGAGCAGTACCCCATCATTTGTTAGGTCCCAGACAGCCTGCGGGAATACAAGTTGCTCCTTCAGTTCTTTGGCAGTCGTTGATATGACCATAACATATGCCATCTTATCGATAGAGTAGTCGTTCCTTTCAGCGTTGTTTTTAGCCTCCTCCCATAGCTTATGTATTTCTTCATCGGTTGGCGATAGGCCCTGCGAGATGAGTTCGTTTCGCTTTGACGCTTTAAATAATACCTCAGCGTCAGCAACTGGAGGATCGTTTATATCGGTGACAATCACCAATAGCTTCTTCGGTGAGCGATTTGTATATTTTTCAAAGTTCTTCCCTGCATCAATAACGAGCCTATCCATTTCACCAGCGGCGATTTCGTTGGATGCATAAATATACGCATTTGGAGTTGTATAAAGATGTCGTCCTTGCCACTGTTGAGGCCAACCCCGTGGGTTTGTGTTCAATACTGCAGGTGCGCATCCCGCAACCAGAAAGTATGCCAAGGCAGTCAGTGCCAGATGGTATGTGTGATTAAGGATCGTTAACCCTCCCAGCTTTGCAGACAACACAATTGATACGCTCTCTGATAACACCCTTAGACTACTCACCCCACCGTCATTCGTCAACCACCACCCGATGGAAGATGAAGTTTTTCGATTACACGAAAAGGGTGTCGCTCAGACATTTTTTCCAGTAATATTATTTCATGCAGTACAAACCCTACGGAAAAACCGGCAAGAGCATATCCGTGATAGGTTCGGGGGGAATGCGGTTCGACGACCCAGACGACATCGACGCCAACGCCGAAACCCTGCTCTATGCCTATGAAAAAGGCATAAATTACTTCGACACCGCCCCGATTTACTGCAACGATAAAAGCGAGGAAACCTTCGGTGCGGCCATCAAGCAAATGAAACCGGGGAGTTTTTACGTATCTACAAAGAGCGGGCAGAGCGACGGTGGCAAGCTAACCGAAAGCCTGGAACGGTCGCTTAGGCGTCTCGGCGTTGAGCGGATAAACTTTTTCCATATCTGGTGCGTGGTAACGCTTGAGGATTGGGGGCAGCGAAAAAGCGGCGGTGCCGTAGCCGCTGCGCTAAAGGCAAAAGATCAGGGGCTAATCGAGCATCTTTGCGTTTCGTCGCATTTACAGGGTGCCCAGCTGCGGGATGTACTCGGTGAAGGATACTTCGAAGGCGTCACCGTGGGGTACTCGGCGATTAATTTTCCGTATCGAGCGGAGGGATTGGCGGCGGCTGAGGAAATGAACCTCGGTGTCGTTACGATGAACCCGCTGGGGGGTGGAGTGATCCCGCAAAATCCGGAACTTTTCCAGAGTCTCATGCAACCCGGCGACAAATCCGTAGTCGAGGCCGCCATCAGATTCAATATTTCCCACAGCGCGATAACCGCTGCCCTCGTTGGGTTCGGAAACAAACAGCACGTAGACGACGCCGTCGCAGCTGTGGAAAATTTCAAACTCTACGACCAGCAAACCCTGACCGAGATTAAACAGAATATCCATGCTCACGCGTTATTTAAAAATCTCTGCACCGGCTGCGGGTACTGCCTCCCCTGCCCGCAAGGCCTAAATATCCCACAACTAATGGATGCCTACAACTTCACGATTCTTCATGATGCCCACTACAAAACCCCCGCCGACCGCTTAAAATTGCACTGGAACCTGACACCCTCCGCCGCCGCATCCTGCACACAATGCCGAGAGTGTGAAAAAAAATGTACGCAGCATCTTCCCATCTGCGAGCGCATGAAGGAAATAGCAGAATTAGGCACTGGGGATTAGGGCGGCAACGCCGCAGGTAATAAAGTCTCGTAGGGTCGGCCATTGCCGACCATCTTCGGCATCGAGTAATCTATTGGTCGGCAATGGCCGACCCTACGAATAAAGATAATAGCTGCCTGGCCGAACCATTAAAAATCGGAAAGTTTTGTTTTGTAAAGGGACATATTAAAAATTTGCAAAAACGGCAACCAAACGTTATCCTCATCGTCTGATTTTATACTTTTTATACTTCTTTCATATTGCTGTATTGTGTTGTTGAGGTTAAATCTGGAATGATATTTTCCTATTGTCAAAAATGTGGACTGTACATCACCGTGCCTGACGAATTTGCAGGCGGGGCCGGTGCGTGTCCGCGTTGCAAAATCGCGTTGCAGATTCCCACACCTCTGGCTGAAAATTCGCCCTACTACGTAACTGGTTTGCGATACATTGCATATCCTTCCGGAGCTGTCCCCCCGGAAGGGCTACCGTTGATTGCCATCTCGGGGCTAGGTCCAAGCCTTCGCTACGAATGTCCGCATTGCGAGGAAAAGTACGAATCGCTGGCGGCACCGGGATTTCGTCAGGGCACCTGCCCGAAGTGCGGAGCCGTCAACACCCCCGCTGGTGAGGAGGCAGAATTCCCGCGAAAATTCCGTACGCCCGAAGACGGAACCGCGCCAATCCAAATGGAGGGCGACTTCCTCCTGGCACAACCGTCAATCGATCAGACACCCAGCGACTCGATTATCGAAGGCGTGATGATTCCCGAGGACTCAGCGGCCACCGAGGAAACCATCGAAGAGCCTGACGATGAATCGCAAGTGATCCCCCCGTCGTCAGAAGTACCGGATATTCCAAACCACATGAAATGGTCGTATTTAGTCAAGGGCAAACCTGCCGGGCCGGTGTCGGTCGGCGGGCTGCTACGCCTACAGCAAAGCGGAAAGATAAATCCCTCAACGCCGGTCTGGCAGCATGGGATGGACGGCTGGATGCCGATCGAAAAATTTCCGCAACTGCTCTACAAACCCGAGCACGAACAGCCCCACGACAAACCCGAAAAAAAACCGCAACCCACGCAGTACCAGCTTTCGCGATATTTGCTCCGTCACTGCCAGTACATTTTCTGGTCATTCGTTGCGGTGATTTCGTTTTTGATCCTGATGCTGATAACCCAGCAGACTTTCTCGGACCTCGGACCGGAGACTATTCCGATAGTTTCGATGGGATTTGCGTTTGGAATTCTGTGCATGTTGATCTACGGAGTAATTTTCGTCGGAATCAACAGCAAGCGTATGAAAATTCTTCCGCCGATCATTCGCATGCAAAGCTTCGGGGGAATTTTGGGACTCACCGGATGCCTGGTAATAACGCTTTTGTTCGGATTCCGGCCCATGCAGGAAGAGCAGTACACGCAAACACATGTACAATGGTCTATCCAACGTGCCAGAGAAGTAACTAGCGTCTTCGAACAGGATAAGCTGCGTCAGTCGTACAACATCGTCAAATGGCGTGAGTTTACATTTAACGGTGCGGATATCGGAGCCAAATACCAACGAGCCAAAACCCCCGCCGACAAAAACAAAGTCATTGCGGTAGTATTCGCCGCGTTTAACGAAGCAATGAAACCACCACCGAAGCCCAAACCCAAACCGGGTGACAAATCCAAAAATCTCGCAACAGCGAGTCCAACCGACAAGCCAAGTGAAAATCCGGATGAAATTGTTCCCGTCAAACCCGAAAAAGTTGAGCCGCCCAGATTAACCAGATGGCGAATTGTACCTTCGGCTTCGGAGCTGACGATTGTTGAAGCGGTAAATTCGGCGAATGCTAGAAAGTTCATTTTTGCATTTAAAATCGGAATGCTCGTCGAGCTGGAAATCAAAAAGGCTCCGAAAAAGCCCGCTCCCAAACCTAAGAGCGACAAAAAAGTACATTAGAGCATCTCAAACTGTAAGTGACCTTTTTTTCTGGCAGGTATTTTGATCTGCTATTATACAAGTTTTTTTGTTTTCAGAAATTTTTTTAAGCCCGAGAAGTTTTTTTAAGCCCGAAAGGGCTGACCAGAATTTAGCCGGGGGTGAAGCGAAGCGGAAC
>DAOVZK010000090.1 GCA_030635145.1 Planctomycetota bacterium
GCAGCCGACGTTCGTCATCGCCTACACGGCGGAGATCTGTCTGCTTACACGTCGCGACCCGAACGACCCGAACAGCGCGTTGCGATTCGAGCTGTTCGTGGCGAATATGGAGCTGGCAAACGCCTACACCGAGCTGAACGATCCGGCGATTCAGGAAGCGAACCTCAGCGGGCAGCTCAAGGGCGAGGAAGACGAAACCATGCGTGTGATGGACGAGGATTTCATCACCGCCCTTCGTCACGGTATGCCACCGGCCGGTGGTATGGGCATCGGCATCGACCGAATGGTTATGCTGCTGACGAACACGCAGAGCATCCGCGACGTTGTGCTGTTTCCGCTGCTTCGCCCGGAAGCTCCGCAGGAATCGCCCGACGAAACTGACCAACCAACAGAGAAATAAGCACCGCCTATGTATAAAATTTTTCTATGTCTGAGATACCTTCGCAGCAAGGTCTTCGCGGCCTTCGGAATGCTGTGCGTCGCGCTGGCCGTGTGCCTTATGCTTATCTGCGTCAGCGTGTTCACGGGGTTCCTCAACAAAATCGAGCACGCGGCCAAGGGGTTGTTCGGTGATATCGTCGTCGAGCCCAACACCAGTCGCGGGATGGAACATTACGACGAGTTCATCGCGAAAATAAAAAGCGAAGTGCCCGAAGTCGAGGCGGCCGGGCCGTTCATTCTCAGTCTGGGAATGATTACCGTCAAGGAGTACACGGACTATTGGCAGTTCGTGCAAATCGCGGGGATCCGTTTACCAGGCCGAGCCGACGAAACCGACTTCGAGCAAGGCCTGTTCGTTCAGCGTAACAATCCCAAACCGACTTTCGATCCGTCAACAAAGGTAATACTAAACGCGATCAAGGGTCAGCGCGAAGAAATGAAGCGGATTATGCAGCGCGACTTAGAAAGCGAACTCGCCGCCCTGCCAGCCAAAAAGCGAGACTACATACTAAACGATTTTGGCACATTGGACTTCAATCCGATATTCAATCCCAAATACATCTTCCGACAAGCCAAGCTTTCCGCCCAGCAGGAAGAACTCCTTCGCCAAATGAGCCTCGCAGACACCGTGCAATCCAACGCGATCAGCAATATGTATCGCGGCCCGCACGCAACAGAGCGATTGGCTGCACTGCGAGACTCATTGGCAGAAGATGAAAAACGCGGAGCCGGGCCGGCCGAACTCGACACACTCAAGGAGTCCATCGAGCAGCTGGAAGAAACGCTGCCGATAGAACCCGCGTCGCATCACATAATTCTCGGGCTGGGAATTCGCGGACTTAGCTTTCGTACGGAGGAGGCCGAAACCGTGCGGATTTTCGTCCCCGGTAATTCCGTCGCCCTCTACGTTTACCCGCTGGGTAAGGCCCGCGACTTCTCAAAACTCGCCACGCCAAGCATCGCGAAATTTACCATAGTCGACGACTTTAAAAGCGACGTATCGAGCATTGACAAGCAACTGGTTTATATCCCCTTCGACACGCTGCAAAAAATGAACAATATGGGCCCGGAAATCTCGCCTGAAACCGGCGAGGTTATCGTTCCCGGCCGTTGCAACCAGATCCACATAAAAGTCTACGACGAATTTACCTCCCGAGAAAAGCTACCGGCAGTGGCAACCAAAATTCGCGAATGCTGGAGCAAATTCATCAAGCAATACCCCAACGCAGCCGGGGGCGTGGGCGTTGACATCGCGACATGGCGAGTGCGGCAGCGGCATGTTATCGAGCCGCTCGAATCGCAGCGAATTTTAGTGATGATCGTCGTCGGAATAATCTGGATCGTCGTAGCTGTGCTGATTTTCGTGATCTTCTACACCATCGTGGTCCAGAAGACGAAAGACATAGGCGTGATGAAGACGCTCGGGGCATCGAGCTTCGGTGTTGCCCAGATATTCCTGGTCTACGGTGCGATGATCGGACTGGTGGGATCGATA
>DAOVZK010000027.1 GCA_030635145.1 Planctomycetota bacterium
GCAGGGCGGGTTTGTTCAGGATGGTTATGGCTGCGCCTTGCACGTCGATGATTCCGGCGGTTTTGAATTTTTTCAGCGTACGGCTGAGAGTTTCGGGAGTAGTGCCCAGCTGGGCGGCGAGCTGCTTTTTGCTTTGCGACAGCTGAAACGTTTTCTCATTGCCGGTTTGCCGTGCCTGCTGAAGAATCGCGCCGGCCACGCGTGCAGAAACATCCTGCAACGACAGCTGCGAAATCAGCTGATTGAACTCGCGAAGTTTCATCGCCATCGAACCCATCATCGCCAGGGCAAGGTCGGGATTTTTTCCCAGCAGCGATTTCAACGCTGTCCGCCGCACAACCAGCAGTGTCGTGTCGGTAAGCGTTACGACGCGGGCGGGAATTTTCACACCCGTGAGCATAGCTGCCTCGGCGAAGACGTCTCCAGCCTCGTACATGTGGAGAATTTGCTCGTCGCCGGCGGGCGAGACGTTGTAAATTTTTACCTTCCCCCGCAGGATCACGTAAAAACTCTCGGCCACCTCGGATTGCTCGACGATATGCGCACCGGCTGGGAAGTCGCGGTTGAGGCAGATCTGCAGCAGCTCGTGCAGCTGGGATTCCCCGAGACCCGAAAACAGGGGCGTACCGCGTAAGGCATCGATTTTTTCCGAAATCGTAAGTTTGCTCATGCCGCGATTGTACACGCTCGGTCGGCTGCGGAGAAATGCAAAATTTCGCCTCGCCTAAAACGCAGATGTTTGGAACAGGGTGCTGCCCGAAACGAAAACGGGCGAAGCCCTAAATTATAAGGCCTCGCCCGATTCGCAATTTTTACAATTATTCGTGCGTTCGATGCTATTTCTTGCGTTTGCGTCTGATGACCAGCAAACCGCCGATACCCAGCATCGCCATTGTCGCCGGTTCCGGTGAAACGGTGTCGATTACGATCTGCTAGATTCGCGTAGCCATTGGGACGGTGACGATGATCTGTTCCCAATCGGGATTCGGGATAATCATCCAGTCCTCGTAAAGGTAATTCAAGCCTTGCACTCCCGACTCCACGATCACCGAATCGATAAGCGTGCAAGTCGTAGTTTCAGTGTCGTATGCGTTCATCCCGGAAATGTAAGGTGCACCATTACCACCATCTGTCCATGTGAACTGAACCCGGATAAGCTTTTCCGGTTCCAGGTCGATCCAGTTGATGACGTTGGCCGCGAACGTAGCGGTTCTTTCGGGATTGACGATTCCACCGTTATCAACTAACCATCCACCTCCGCCGTCGGGGTCGAGGTGTGTGGCGAACCCATTGTACAGCGTAGTATTTGGATCGTCGTCATCTACCGCGTTTTCGTTATCCGTGTAGATACCCGTGGCCCAGCTGCCGTTGGTGAACGTGTCCCAATGCGCGTAATAGGACAGCGGCAGTCCGCGGTAGTCCGGGGGAGCGAAATCGTCAGCGACGGCTGACACACAGCAAGAAACAACAAGAGCAACACAAACACAGAGGATACGATTTTTCATAGCCCATCTCCTTTCGTGTTATCGGGTATCAACGATACCCGGAGCTGGCCCCAGTCAGCACGACCGCGGGCACTAATCCCAATTCTATGATGCCTCCGTATCCTGTCAAGAAATTTAGCAAGTTTGATTGACGCAAAATATCTCGCAGTTGGCAGGTGTGGGGTAATCGCCGTAGGGCAGGGTGGACGAGTTTTGTTTGCTGGAGTCTACCCGAGATACCATTGTCGCCCGTCGGCCTGGATGAGTTCGTCCGCGGCGGCGGGCCCCCAGGTGCCGGGTTGGTATTCGCTGATCATGCTGCAGCAGTCCTGCGAGCAATGTTCGATTACCGGTGCGACGAATCTCCACGCAGCCTCCACTTCATCGCTGCGCGTAAACAATGTTGCATCGCCGAGAGCTGCGTCGAGCAGCAACCGCTCGTAGGCGTCGGGGGGCGATGCACCGAAGGATGATTTGTAATCAAATTTCATTTTCAGCGGTTCGATTTTCATTACCGCCCCGGGAACTTTCGCCTGAAACTCCAGCGTGATGCCTTCGTCGGGTTGCACGCGGATCGACAGCACGTTTTGAGGTAGCGGCCCGTAGGGGGGCAGATTGAACAGCACGTCGGGGATGCGCTTAAAGTGTACGGAAATTTCTGTGCATCGCCGCTGGAGGCATTTTCCCGTTCGCAGATAAAACGGCACGCCCGCCCATCGCCAATTGTCGAGATACACTTTGAAGGCAACAAAAGTTTCGGTACCGGATTTCGGGCGAACGTTTTCGGTCTCGCGATAACCGGAGATTTTCACCCCGCCAATTGTCCCCGCCGTGTATTGCCCTCGCACCACGCCGTTTTTGGCACAGACCGGCGGAATGGGGCGAAGAGCTTTTAGCACTTTTACCTTTTCATTTCGCACTGCGTCCGGGGTAAGTGTTACCGGAGGTTCCATTGCAATGAGCGACAGCAGATGCATCATGTGGTTTTGTACGATGTCGCGAAGGGCACCGGCGTTATCGTAGTATTTCCCACGCCGTCCGACGTCCAGCGACTCGGCGACGGTGATTTGAACGTGGTCGATGTTGTCGTGCGACCAGAGATGCTCGAAAATCGAATTCCCGAACCGCAGTACCATGATATTCTGCACGGTTTCCTTACCGAGGTAATGGTCGATGCGGAAAATCTGATTTTCGCTGAAGCATTCGCCTAGCTGGGCGTTGAGGGTTTGTGCGGTTTGCAAATCTCGGCCGAAAGGTTTTTCGATTACGATTCGCGACCACGGATTCGTCTCTCCACGTCGCGAAAGCCCGCAAGCGTACAGCTGTTGAACTATCGGCACGAATGCGTCGGGAGGCGTGGCGAGGTAAAACACGCAGTTTGCCGCAACACTCGCGGCCGCCGCTTGCGATTTGATCGAATCTCGCAAACTTTCAAAGTCGGCTGCGATGTTGTATCCGCCCTGATGATACGAAACACGCGCGGCGAATTTTTTCCACTTGTTTTGCGGAAAGTCGACCCCTTGATCCGCAAACGCATTACCGGCCGACTCGCGAAGCTCGTCTATAAACTGCTGCTGCGATTTTTCGCTACGGGCGTAACCAATAACGGCGACCTGTTCCGGGAGCAGACCATCGCACCAGAGCTTAAACACGCTTGGGATGAGCTTGCGATGTGCAAGATCGCCCGAGGCACCGAATACCACCAAAGTAAAAGGTTCCGGAATCGCTACTTGATGAAGATTATCGCTGGTCGCATTCATTGCGTTTCCCTTTAGTATCAGATTTCACGTTGCCTTGTTGAAAACATGGTTGATTTCGCTGGGATACAACCTATCCAAGCCGTTTCCGCAAAATCTTGTATTATCAAAATGCTTTGAATTACATGTCATTGCGAGGAGCGCAGCGACGCGGCAATCTCAAATTCAAACAACGAGATTGCTTCGCTTCGCTCGCAATGACAAGCTGAAGCCATGTTTTCAACAAGGCAATTTCACGCCAATTGTACCTATCGCTACTATCGACGTATTAGCGGGCGGGTATCGACAAAAAATATCGACACCCGCCCGCCGGCGATTCGCATATTGTCCGCTACAGCAATTCTGCGAGATCTTTTTCAGGGGTAGTGACCGGAGCAATATTAAAATTTTCGACCAGCACGTTCAGGACAGCTGGGCTTACGAAGGCTGGGAGTGATGGGCCCAAACGAATATTTTTCACACCGAGGTTCAGCAGCGTCAGCAGGATGGCGACGGCTTTTTGCTCGTACCAGCTGAGGACCATGCTCAGCGGCAGCTCGTTTATGTCGCACTCAAACGCCTCGGCGAGGGCGACGGTAATCTGGATCGCCGAGTACGCGTCATTGCACTGCCCGATATCCAACAGCCGCGGAATTCCGCCGATGTCCCCGAACTCTAGCTTGTTGAAACGATACTTACCGCACGCCAGCGTCAGAATTACGCAGTCGTCGGGAACTTTTTCGGCGAATTCGGTGTAGTAGTTTCGGCCCGGTTTTGCACCGTCGCACCCACCGACCAGGAAGAAGTGTTTGATGGCACCGCTCTTGACGGCGTCGATGACTTTGTCGGCGACACCGAGGACGGCGTTGCGGGCGAATCCGATCATGATGGTTTTTTCTTCGGTATCTTCGTCTTTGGAAAAACCGTCAGCTGCCAGTGCAGCCTCGATGACCGGCGAAAAATCGTCACGAGTTACATGCACAACGTTCGGGAACGCTACCAACCCAGTCGTGAAGATTCGGCCGAGGTAAGTGTCACGCGGTTTCTGGATGCAGTTTGTCGTCATGAGAATCGCACCGGGGAAGGCATCGAATTCCTTCACCTGATCCTGCCACGCACCACCGTAGTTGCCCACGAGATGCGGATATTTTTTCAGCCCCGGATACGCGTTGCACGGAAGCATCTCGCCGTGAGTGTAAACGTTGATGCCCTTATCTGCCGTTTGCTGCAGCAGGGCGTCGAGGTCCTTGAGGTCGTGCCCGGAAACGAGGATGCACTTACCGGCGATGGGCGTAACGCGCACAGCTGTCGGTTCGGGATGCCCGTATGCATCGGTGTTGGCTTTGTCGAGATTTTCCATTGCCTTCATATTGATGTCACCAACGTGCAGGGCCTTGCCGGTCAGCTCGCCGACGTCGGTTGGGTTACCGGCGAGGTAGTCGAGCGTTGCGTTGAATTCGTCGAAGAGTGTATCGTCGACAACACCGAGGGTGATGGCGTGGTCGGTGTAGGCGGCGGCGCCCTTGAGTCCATAGAGAATCAGCTCTTGCAGCGAGACGATGTCTTCGCCAAGCTCGGCGGTTCGTTTGTCGATCTGAAGTTCGGCGGCCTGCTCGAGCAACCCTTCGCGAGTGCCGGCGAGGCAGCAATCTTCGCAGCAGAGCACCTCCGGTTCCACACCAGCCTTGGTGCAAGTGGTGTTGTACAGCTCCTTGAGACGCCCACCGAGTTGCTGAGCTTCTCGCAACAACTCTTCCATGCGGTCGGCGTCGAAGTTCACATTCGTAACCGTCGTGAACAGCGCCTTGATGATGAACAGATTTCCTTCACCGTCAGTTACGCCCAGAGCTTTTAGTCTCGTGAGATACCTCGCCAAACCCTTGGCGGCGTGGACGAGTAGATCCTGAAGGGCGGCGACGTCGGGGCTTTTTCCGCAAACGCCCGCAACCGTACAGCCGGTGCATTTTGCAGTTTGTTCGCATTGATAACAAAACATTGTCATGTCATTCTCCTGATTTTAGGGGGTTTTCGTTCGTTTAATTGCGAAATAATCGCAATCTGTAAGTGTTCACAATT
Organism: Planctomycetota bacterium; assembly: GCA_030635145.1. Taxonomy (GTDB): domain Bacteria; phylum Planctomycetota; class Phycisphaerae; order SM23-33; family SM23-33; genus DAOVZK01. The sequence continues at coordinate 5,297 of DAOVZK010000027.1, forward strand.
TTTTTCCTGTTAATCAAATCTGATCTATTTTTTTGACAGGATTACAGGATTAGCTACGAATTATTAAAAAGAAAACAAAAGCGATTAACTGCAAACTAATCCTGATTAACTGGATTTTTTTAACCTATATTCTATCCTGTGATCCTGTCGAAAAATTCCGTGATTTGTCATATTGCTTTCTGATTCGATTCAAATTTTGTCAGACGCAGTCCAAGTTGCTTCCCGCGCTTCGTTTTTAGGGTTTTTTCCACCAGCTGCGATATTTTGCTGTGATTGCTCAGGTGAAATTCTTCGGGGATATTCACTAACCAGTCGGCATCCCAGACGATTCGAAATTCCAGCGTGTCGATACCTCGTGGATTGTGATGATTGCCGATGATTTGGCAAATATGCGTAACGTCACCTTCGGGGATGTCCAAATCCTGCAGGATTTTTCGAGCGATTGGTGGGCCTTCGATTTCCTGAAAATGCCCTGCTGTCGAACCATGTTTGCGCTGCGCCTCGTGAATGCCAATATCGTGCAGAATCGCGGCGGCTCGTACGACAAGTCCGCTGGCTTCGGGTTCCGTGGCGAGGATAACCTCCGCCTCAGTTAATACTCCCATGGCGTGGGCGATGCGTTTTTTGTCGTCGCCGAAATAATCCTTCATGCGCTGGGTTATTCGCTGGCAGAGCGAGGCGGATTCCAATCCCCCGTCACCGATAACACCGAGGCATTGCTTGGCGTACTTGCACCACTTGGCACATCCGAGATCGATATGCGGATTGCGAACTTCCTTCCCGCACGCTCGGCAGGGGCGAGCGGGTTCGTCGCGGAAGAACTCCATTTCGCGGCCGCAATATGGACAGCGAACGTCGCTGGAGGATTCTCCCTTCCAGTTTCGCATATCCTGACCTGGGCAATGTTCCGGTGCCATATCGCTACTCCTGCTTGCAGTCCTTGAGGATTTTTCCGTTGATTCCCACGCAAACATCCCGCAGTGGTATTTGCTTCCCCGAAACTTCCAACGCCTTCTGCACCGCCACCACGATTCCGTTGCAGCATGGAACTTCCATACGGGCAACTGTAATCGACCTGATGTTATTATTCGCGAAAATTGTAGTGAGTTTCTCGACATATTCGGAAATGTCGTCAAGTTTCGGGCATCCGACGGCGAGGGTCTTGTCGCCACCGGTAAGCAGCTGTTCGTGGAAGTCGGGCATGGCGAACCCTGCGCAGTCGGCGGCGATGACGACGTCGGCGTCAGTCCACATGTCACCAGCTGTCGGCAGCAGCGACAACTGAATCGGAAACCGCGACATAAGCGATTGGCGGGTACTGGTAACTGTTGGTTTTTCTCCGGGGCAGCTGCACGCAGATTTTTCCGCGGCGGCGGGGGAGAGTTTACGCATCATTGTTCCCGGGCATCCGCAGGGGAGTTTTTTATCTGTCGCGGTGTCGGGCGATGGTTTTGCTTTTTCGTTGCTGTTGAGTTTTGCTTTGAAGGTTTCCACGGCGCGTTCGTTGAACTCGTCAGCTGGACGCTGTTCGATGGTGATCGCGTCTTGCGGACATTCACCGAGGCAGTTCCCGATTCCGTCGCAAAGATTGTCCGCGACTAACCGGGCCTTACCGTCGATGATCTGAATCGCACCTTCAGCACAGCTGGGAACGCAAAGCCCACAGCCGTTGCATTTGTCCTCGTCGATCTTCACAATTTTTCGCATCTTTCTCATTTTTGTCGCCATTATATCACCTCGTTATAAATATCCGGCAGTGACCTCACCGCCATCTTCCCTAATTATCGTGTATTCCAGACGCTCCGACCTTGACCTGGGTCAAGTCGCCGCATTTTTTTAAAGATTTTTTGGAATCCCCCAAAGTGTCCGTTTTCGGTGTTGTTTTTGGAATTTTCAGGTTCACCGACGGGCTGGCTTTTTTTTTGCAAAAATTTTGTGCCTTATTGAAAACATGACTTTAGCTTGTCATTGCGAGCACTTCGCTTTGCTCGGCATAAACTCCGCGAAGCAATCTCCATTCTCATATCTTAGATTGCCGCGTCGCTGCGCTCCTCGCAATGACATTTAATTCAAAGCGTTTCTGATAACACAATATTTTGTGGAAACGGCTTGGATTGGGTTGTATCCCAGCAAAATCAACCATGTGTTCAACAAGGCAAAGCAGTTTCTAAGCAGAAAATTCAAAAAATTTTGCAAATATTCAGATTGCCCCTTGTTTTTTGTCGGCCCGCTCTCTATTATTAGCATTAGTTACTGTTACGAATAAACCATGAGCAAAAAAAGTCAGGACAACTCGGCCGTCAAAACCCCGCAGTCGCGGATGACTAAGCAGCGGCGGATAATTTTGGAGCAGATGCAGACCCCCAACCGCCATCTGACCGCCGACGAGGTTTACCTGCGTGTGCGGGAGCGGATTCCAAATATAAGTATGGGAACCGTCTACAGGAATCTTGAGTTGCTGGTGCAAAGCGGTAAGATAAAGAGGCTTTCCATGGGCGGGGGGGCGAAGCAGTATGACGGTGGTGCACATAGACATTACCATGTCCGCTGCGTAGAATGTGGTAGGGTGAGTGATGTTTCAGCGGGTGCGTTTGGCGATATGAATGTCGCGGCGGCTGTGGGTGTTGAAGGGTTTGATATTATCGATCATGAATTGGAATTTACCGGGGTTTGCAGCAAGTGCCAAAGCTCCAAGCCGGTATAAGCGTCAAAACAGGGATTTTTTAATAATTTCAATAATGCCAAAAACGTCAAGAAAGGACAGGTACAGCAATGGATATTAAGGGAAGCAAAACGGAACGAAATCTGATGGCTGCCTTCGCGGGCGAATCGCAAGCGAGAAATCGATACACGTACTTCGCCAGCAAAGCCAAAAAAGAAGGCCTCGTGCAGATATCTGACATCTTCACCGAAACCGCCAACCAGGAAAAAGAACACGCCAAGCGGCTGTTTAAGTTTATGACCGGCGGGGAAGCTGAGATTACCGCGAGCTTTCCGTTTGGCGTGATCGGAACGACGCGGGAAAATTTGCTGGCAGGGGCCGGTGGTGAAAATTACGAGTGGACGATCATGTATCCCGAGTTCGCCGAAACCGCCCGCGAAGAAGGCTTCGCGGAAATCGCAGCTGTGTTCAACTCCATCGCCATCGCCGAAAAGCAGCACGAGAAACGATATCTGGCGCTGGCGAAAAATATCGAAGACGGGAAAGTCTTCAAGCGAGACAAGAAAGTTGCCTGGCGCTGCATTAATTGCGGTTACATTCACGAAGGCACCGAAGCACCTCAGCTGTGCCCGGCGTGTGCACATCCGCAAGCGAACTTTGAAATTCTGGGCGAAAACTGGTAAAAAACAAGCATCCTATTATGGGAAAGGAACTAACCATGGCTGAAAGATTACAAGTGTTCAAATGCGAAGAGTGCGGGAACATCGTCGAGATTTTGGTCGGTGGCGGGGCACCGCTGATTTGCTGCGGGGCGGAGATGGTTTTGCAGGAAGAAAAAACCGCCGACGTCACACAAGAAAAGCACGTGCCATACATCGAAAAAGTTGATGGAGGGTACAAGGTGAAAGTCGGGCAAAACGCCGCCCATCCGATGGAAGAAGCTCACTACATTCAGTGGATTGAGCTGATTGTCGGTGATGCCGTTTACCGCCAGCATCTCAAACCCGGCGATGTCCCCGAGGCGTGCTTCTGCGTTTGTTGTGATTCGTGCTGCTGCGATGCCAAAATTTCTGCCCGCGAGTATTGCAACGTACACGGACATTGGAAAGGATAGCGATTATGCTTAGCAAGAAAATCGAAGACGCGTTTAACGACCAGATGATTTTCGAGATGTACTCGGCGAACATCTATTTGTCGATGGCGACTTATTTCGACGCGCAGAACCTCACCGGGCTTGCCAGCTGGATGAAGGTTCAGTATCAGGAAGAAATGTTCCACGCCACGAAGTTTTACAACTACATAAACGAGCGCGGCGGGCGAGTGATTATCGCAGCCTTAGACGCACCGGCGACGGATTGGGCTTCTCCGCTGGCGGCCTTCGAGAATGCACTTGCCCACGAGCAAATCGTTACCGCCAGAATCGGCAAACTTGTCGACCTGGCAATCGAGGAAAAGGATCACGCCTCACAGAATTTCCTCCAATGGTACGTCGCCGAGCAGGTCGAAGAAGAATCTAATGTTGACGGTGTTATCCAGCAGATCAAGCTTACGGAAGGTAATCCCGGTGCGTTGATGATGCTGGATCGCGAACTGGGCCAACGAGTATTTACCCCTCCCGCGGAAGGAGCATAACAATGAAAGAACTTAGTGTAGACTCACTATTATCTGTCGCAATCGCAATCGAAACCAACGGTGCCGAATATTATCGACAAGCTGCAGAGTTCACCCCCCCGGAAATCAGCGAGGAGTTTTTGCGACTCGCAGCGGCGGAGGATTCGCACACCAAAACTTTTGAATTCATGCAGAAAGCATTGACCTCCGGTGAGGAAGAACCTGTGAAGCTGAATTTGAGCGAAGCTCAGACATTGTATCTGGAGCGGATTATCAGCGGTGCAGCCTTTATTACTCCGGGTGGAGTACCGAGATTAAAGGGCGATGAAACGCTGGGGGTGCTGTTGAAAAAAGCGATTGACGACGAGAAAGATACTATCGTTTTCTATCAGTGCCTCCGCAGCGCGGTAAAGCAGAAAAAGCTTCTCGAGGTTCTCGGATTGATTCTCGATGAAGAACTAACGCATGTATTTGACCTGACGCACCGTCTCGAAAAACTGGAAACTCAGGATTAAAAAGGGTAACAATGGCAGATTCTTTCAAAGCGATAAAAGTTACGCCCAGTGTCTATTGGGTCGGTGCGATTGACTGGGATATCAGAAATTTTCACGGGTATCTCACCAGCAGAGGCTCGACGTACAATGCGTTTTTGGTTGTGGGCGAGAAAGTCACGCTGATTGATACGGTAAAGGCGGCGTTTAAGGATGAGATGTTCTCGCGGATCGCATCCGTTGTCGACCCGCAGAAGATCGACTATATAATTTCCAACCACGCCGAGATGGATCACTCCGGTTGCTTACCCGATACGATCGCAGCTGTGAACCCCGAGAAAGTTTTTACGTCTCGCATGGGGCAGAAGGCCTTAGTCGAGCATTTTCACATGGACGCAAGTTCGCTGACCCCCGTCGACGAGGGCGAAACTGTCGATCTTGGCGGAAAGAAGTTTACGTTCGTCGAAACCAAGATGTGCCACTGGCCCGACAGTATGGTCAGCTATTTGCACGACGAGGCGGTGCTGTTTTCGCAGGACGCGTTCGGGATGCACCTTGCTTCCCATGAGCGATTCATTGACGAGCTTGACCGCGGCGTGACGGATTACGAGGCCATGAAGTATTACGCCAACATCCTTACGCCCCTGGGTTCGTTTATCGAAAAAACGCTCACGAAAGTCGCGTCGCTGGATTTGAAAATCGACGTCGTCGCTCCGGATCATGGCCCTTTGCTGCGGCGCGGCGAAGACATCGGCGGGGTCATCGAAAAATACACCAAGTGGGCCAAGCAACCCCCGACTGACAAGGTTGTGGTGGTTTACGATTCGATGTGGGGCAGTTCGCAGAAGATGGCCCGCGCGATCGAAGAGGGCTTATCCGACGGCGGAGCGAAGGTAAAGATGTTCCCCATGCATGATTCGCATCGTAGCGACGTAATTACCGATCTGCTCGAGGCCGGGGGTTTTGTGGTGGGTTCTGCGACGATGAATAATGGAATTCTCCCGAGCATCGCTGATGTGATGTGCTACTTAAAAGGGCTCAAGCCCAGGAATCTTGTCGGCGGGGCGTTCGGGTCTTACGGATGGAGCGGTGAGGCACCGAAAATCCTCAACGCCACGCTTGAAGAAATGGGCGTGGAAATCGCAGCAGCCCCGCTGCGGGTAATGTACGTTCCCGATGACAAACAAATCAGCAAATCACGCGAGTTCGGATTGAACATCGCGAAAAAGATGATGGCGAAACTTTAGAAACTATTACCGGGCGTTCGATACGTGTACGAATTGCCGGTTGCTTTTGAATCGAAAGGAAAATATTATGGCTGCTCAGAAATATGTATGCGAAGTTTGCGGTTATGTTTACGACCCCGAAACCAATGGCCCCGAGAGCGGCGCCGAATCCGGAACCGCGTTCGCCGATCTGCCTGCCGACTGGGTCTGCCCGCAATGCGGAGCAGGCAAAGATCAATTCTCGCCCGTGTAGCAAAGCCAAAATTAAGAAAAGAATTTACCACAAAAGAACACATGGAACGCAAAGATAGACTTTTATTTTTTAGAAATATTCTCTTTCGTGTTCTCTGCGATCCTTCGCGGTAAGATTTTCTTTTCTTGGTTCCGCAATCCGAATTAGAAAGGAAATTTAAAAAAGTGAAACGTAATGATGACGCCAGGGGGGCAATCGTTCAGAGAGACAAGGAAACCTTCGCCGTAGCCCCGCGGATTCCGTGTGGGGTTGTGACTCCGCAGCAGCTACGCAAAATTGCCGACGTTGCCGAGAAGTACAACTGCGCCGCACTCAAAATCACCAGTGCCGCCCGCATCGCGCTCGTCGGTTTGCAGGAGCAGGACATCGACCACGTGATGGCCGAGCTGCAAATGACCCCCGGTGCCGCTATCGGACTTTGCGTTCGTAGCATCAAGGCCTGCCCCGGTACGACGTTCTGCAAACGCGGGCAGCAAGATTCCCTTGGAGTCGGCATGAAGCTCGACGAACTTTATCACGGCATGGAGCTGCCGGGGAAAATGAAAATCGGCGTTAGCGGATGTCCAAACCAGTGCGCCGAAACCGGATTCAAAGATCTCGGATTAGTCGGCACACCGAAAGGCTGGCGGGTGTACGTTGGCGGAGCCGGGGGAGGTTCACCGCGGATCAGCGAGCTTGTTACCGAGGGACTTTCCGACGACGACGCGATGGATTTCGCGGCGAAAATAATCGACTACTTCAAAGCCAACGCGAAAAAACACGAGCGGATGGGCAAGCTCATCGACCGCCTCGGTTTGGACGCGCTGAAGCAAGCCGTCGGGATAACCGATTGTTGCTGCGGCTGCGGCGAGGCGTAAAAGATTTGCTCCCGGCGGACAATTGACGATTTTCGCGTGAGTGTGCACTTATGGATTTAGTTACATCTTTCATTGTCGCTGTCGCATTGGCGATGGATGCTTTTGTTGTGGCGATTGCTGCGGGAATAACGATTCGCACACCGCGGCGGGGCCAGGTTTTGCGGATGGTGCTGGCGTTTGGAATTTTCCAGTTCGCCATGACTCTTGCGGGCTGGTTCGCGGGGCAGTCCGTAAGCGGCGCCATCAAAAACTACGACCACTGGATAGCGTTTGGTTTGCTGTGCATTGTCGGCGGCAAGATGATAGCGGATGCGTTTTGCAAGCACGAAGACGCCCAACGTCCCGACCCTACGCGAATCGGTTTGCTGCTGGTTTTGGCGTTGGCTACGAGCATCGACGCTTTCGCCGTCGGTCTGAGCATGGGGCTGCTGGGTTCACAAGTTTGGATTCCATGCGTTATCATCGGCGTCGTGGCCGGGGCGTTTACGTACGTCGGTTTTCGATTCGGTAACATGCTCGGGCGATTTACCAGACGTTGGAGCGAAGTTCTGGGCGGTGCGATTTTGCTCGCCATCGGATTGCGAATCCTCATTGTGCATCTTAGCGGTGGAGCGTAGGCGTGAAACTTCAGCAGCTGGAACAACTTTACGAACGGCTGAACCGCCGGGAGTATGTCCATCCTGATCCGCTGGAATTTTTATACCGTTACGAGGCTGCCCCCGACTGCGAACTTGTCGCACTTATCGCCAGTTCGCTTGCGTTTGGAAGGGTGCGGGGAATACTCAACAGCGTCGAGGCGGTTCTCGGGGAGCTGGGGGCAAGCCCGGCGGCGAATCTTGCGGCAATGACAAAGCGGCAGCTGACGCAGAAGTTCGCGGGTTTTAAGTATCGTTTCGTTACCGGCAAGCATGTCGCAGCCATGCTCGACGCGGCCAATCGGCTGCGAAGCAAATACGGTTCGCTTGAGGAATGTTTCCGCAGCGGGGTTTCATCAGCCGACGAGACTGTTTTACCGGCGGCGAAAAATTTCCTTACCGCCATCGACGCCGCCTCGCAGCAGGGGTGCGGTTACCTGATCCCCAAGCCTGACGGCACCAGTGCGTGCAAACGTTTAATGCTGATGCTGCGATGGTTAGTCCGCAAAGATCGCGTCGATCCGGGCGGCTGGAGCGGGATTGATCCGGGGATGCTGATAATTCCGCTGGATACGCATATGCAGAATATCGGGGGGCTGCTGGGAATGACGCAGCGAAAATCCGCGGATATGAAAATGGCGTTGGAAATAACGGGGGCCTTCCGAAAAATCATCCCCGCCGACCCCGTGCGATACGATTTCGCCCTCACGCGGCTCGGCATTCGTGACGAAATGAACATCGCCGACCTGCTCCCCTAGCCCCTAGCAGCCAGTGCGACCGCAGCGACCCCTTGCAGGGGTGGCTAAATAGTAGCACAACCGGCCGCGAGCCACGGTGGCATTATTTGTTTCCGTCTATTTTTGTGTCATGCTCGACCCCGATCGAGCATCCAAGGGATTTCCCTGTGGCTCGGCGCTAACCGACCAGTGCTCAGCGCTAATCAATCAGCCCTTGCGCAGACTGACTTAGTACTCGTGCAGTCTGTCTAAGGCCTCGCGCAGCGATTATTATACTCCCGGCAACTGTCGCGGTAGATTCTTCTTTAAGCCCGAAAGGGCTTAAAGAATTTAGCCGGGGGTGGAGCGAAGGTCGTAGCACGACAGGCCATTATTAAAAAATGCCTCCGCGGCTCGCGGCCAATATCCAACACGCCCAACGGGCGGCCGTTGGCCGGAATGTCCAATGTCCAAGTAAAGAGATTCTTCTTTAAGCCCGAAAGGGCTGACAAGAATTTAGCCGTGGGTGTAGCGCAGCGAAACCCACGGATGGATGTCGGTAGAAAATTAGCCCCGAAGGGGCGATAGTAGCTTGGGGTGTGTTACACAGATTCCTGTCGCCCTTTCAGGGCTGGTGTCTTTTGAGCTGCGTTCCGTGGGCTGACGCCCACGGCTAAATCCTGATCACCCCTCCGGGGTTCGATCTGCTGCCTTTGGGTGGCGTGGAAACATGGCGTTTCGCCGGGTAGCCATGAAAGAGTTGTTCGCGAATTTGCAAATCCCCAAATCATGGCCATCCCTTTCAGGTCTGACCATGCCACCCGGGCACCGCACCCGGTATTGTTATTTTCTAAAAAAGTCACCCTTTGCATATACACGCTCGCCCAGATATACCCGACACACGGCGAACCTCTTGTTGGTCTGTAGGCAATAGGCCCTAGCCAGAGCATTCGCAATATGCTGGACATTCGCTTCTGTGGTGTACTTTTCTGGTGTCAGCGTGACAAACAAACTGCTGCTATTGATTGAGATATCTGTTACGGCCGTGTTTTCGAGTGCCCATTGTTTGAACTTGGCGTTTGCTTCAGCCGTACGCCGATCGGCCTCAGGGTCAGGGTCGCTGCAACTAACGGCCATCAGGCTACACGTAATGATCATGCCTATGAATATTGTAGTTCTCATTGGTATCCTTTTCTCTGCTAACATAATAATATCCAACCCGATTTGATTATCCTATGCTACCACGATACCAGTGTCAATAAACTCCGAACCGCAGGATCAGCATTAACCCCTGGATGCCCGGTCGTGGCCGAGCATGACAAAGAGAATATCGCATTTTTATTAGCCCCCACGCTCTTTATTGCCTCTCGTGCTACGAGTTATTTGGCCAGCATCCAGTTTTGACCGACGCCGACGTCTACCTTCAGTGGCACGGAGAGTTTGATGGCGGAGGTCATTTCGGCGGTGATCATTTCGCGTTGTTGCTCGACGGAATCTTGCGGCACCTCAAAGACGAGTTCGTCGTGAATTTGCAGCAGCATCTTCGCCGGGTTTTGCGCGGGATTATCGCGGATGATTTTTGCGATATTGATCATCGCCTGCTTGATAAGGTCGGCGGCCGAGCCTTGGACGACAGAATTTATCGCCAGCCGTTCAGCCGCGTTGCGGCGTTGCGGGTTGGGGGCATCGATCTCCGGAATTTTGCGGCGGCGATGGAAAATCGTCTCGACGTATCCGTTTGCCTTGGCCTCTTCGATGCACTGCTGCAGAAATTCGTCGATCTTCGGAAACCGCTGCTTGTAACGTTTGATAAAATCACCCGCCTCGCCACGTGGAATTCGCAAAGTCTTCGCTAACCCGAAGGCCGTCTGGCCGTAGATTATCCCGAAGTTCACCGTCTTGGCCACCCCCCGTTCGTCGCTGGTTATATCATCGGGCGACTTCGAAAAAACCTCAGCCGCCACTATGCGGTGAATGTCCTGATCGTCGGCGAAAGCCTGCAGCAGCGTGGGATCCTGGCAGAAGTGCGCGAGCATTCGCAGCTCAACCTGCGAGTAGTCCGCCGCCAGCAGCACGCACCCGTCGTCGGCGACGAACGCGGATCGAATCAGCCGGCCCTGCTCGGTGCGGATGGGAATATTCTGCAGGTTCGGGTCGCTGCTCGACAGCCGGCCCGTCGCGACGGAGGCCTGATGGAACGACGTATGCACGCGATTAGTCTGCGGGTTGATGCACTCCGTCAGCCGCTTGAGATATGTGGAAATCAGCTTCGTGAGCTTGCGGTAGTCCAGCACGAGTTCCGGCAAATTGGTCTGCTCGCTGCATGTGGATGCGAGTTCCTCGAGCACGCCCGAGTCGGTGCTGGGGCCGGTTTTGGTTTTCTTGACGACGGGTAAGTCCATCTCATCAAACAAAATCACCGCCAGCTGCCGCGGGGAATCTACATTAAACTGGCGCCCAGCGGCGTCGATGATCTGCTCCCGCAATGCGTCGGCCTGCTTCGACAGCTGCACTTCCATCGTCTTTAGCATCTGCGGATCGACGCGGATGCCGGTGCGTTCCATATCGGTGAGCACGGGTAGCAGCGGCATTTCGAGATCGTTGAACAGCGAATCGAGATTCTCCGCGGCGAGCATGGGGCGGAGTTTTTCGGCGAGGCGGAAGGTGACCTCCGCATCCTCGGCTGCATAGACGGTGACGATATCTGTCGGCACTGTGTCCATCGTCGTTTGCTTTTTGCCGGTTCCGATCAGATCGGAAATTGGGATACAGCGGTGACCGAGCAAGTCCGCGGCCAGTGCGTCCATTTTGTAGGTCATCCGCGTGGAGTCCAGCACGTGGGCGGCGATCATGGTGTCGAAGATCGGCCCGGCGATTTCAAAGCCGTTGTTGGTCAGCACGATTTCATCGTACTTGAGGTTGTGGGCGATCTTTTCGATTTTCAGATCGGCAAGTGCAGCCCCGACGGCGTTGCGGACGGCGTCGATGTCGAGCGTTGTTGCTGTCAGCGGGGCGCGAACGGGAATGTAGTATCCGCGGCCGACTTCCCACGAAAGCGAAATGCCGACGAGGTCGCAGTTCATGGCCCGTACGCTGGTGGTTTCGGTATCGAACGACAGCCGCGTTACGTTTTTGAGTTTCCCCGCCAGCTCAGCCAACGCCTCGGGGGTGTCGATAAGTTGATAGTCGAAATCGGCGGCGATGGAGAGATTGTCTTCACCATTGTCTTCATCATTGTCGCTGGCTGCGGTGTCGCCGGTGGTGGGGGGGGCGTCATCTTTCGCAGCTGCGGATTTTTCGGATGCTGATTCGCTGGCTGTCGGCATCATTGCGGCAAACAGGGGGGAGTCGTCGTGCGGTTGCTTCGCTGCTTTTTTCGGCGCGGGGGCCGCAGCTTTCGGAGTCTTCGAAAACTTGTCGACTAATCGCTGGAAGTCCAGTTCTTTGAAGATTTTGCTGATGTCGGGGTCGGCGGGTTTTTTCGTCAGGTCGTCGAGCGAAAGTTCAAGCGGAATATCTCGGCCGAGCGTAACGAGCTGCCGCGACATATCGATTGTGTCGGCGGCGGCTTTGAGATTTTCTTTAAGTTTGGGCGTTTGCTCGTCGGCGTGTGCGATGACACCGTCGGCCGAGCCGTATTTGAGTATCAGTTTCACCGCCGTTTTTGGCCCTACGCCCGGAACGCCCGGAATGTTGTCGATGGTGTCGCCCATGAGCGTTTGTACCTCGACGGCCTTGCTCGGGGGGTAGCCCTTTTTCGCCTCGATGGCGGCGGGGTCGAAAGTTTCATCTTTCATCGGGTCGTACAGCACGACATTTTCGCAGACGAGCTGGTCGAGGTCTTTGTCACGCGAAATCAGCACGACTTTCATATCGGGCGTGGCGAAACGCTCGGCGATGGTGGCCATGATGTCGTCGGCCTCATATCCGGGCAGCGCGATAACGGAAATTCCCATCGCCCTGACGATCTGCATGATGCGTTTTTCCTGCGGAAAGAAATCCTCAGGCGTCGGCTTGCGGGTGATTTTGTAGTCAGCGAAAAGTTCGCGGCGTTTGAGATTCTTCGCAGGCCCGTCGATAGCCATCGCTACGTAGTCGGGATTCTTGTCGGCGAGAAATTTCAGCAGCATATTCGTGAAAACGTATGTCGCTCGTGTGGGTTCCCCGGTCGGGGACGTCAAATCTCGGAAAGGAGCATAATAAGCTCGATAAATTTGTGCGTGCCCGTCGATGATATAAAGTGTCTTAGCCATTTAGATACGCTACAAGATATCTCGCCCCGCGTCAACCCACTGCGTGGGGGCTGATAAAAGACGTAGCACCCGCGTCAACCCACTGCGTGGGGGCTAATAAAAAATGATACCTGCTAAATTACCTTGTAAAATACTCAGTACTCGAAAGGAACTGCAATGACGAAGTTGGTTTTGTTACGCCACGGTGAAAGTCAGTGGAACTTGGAGAATCGCTTCACCGGGTGGACGGATGTGGATTTGACGGCCAAAGGAATCGAGCAGGCACGCCAAAGCGGGAAATTGCTTCGCGAGGGCGGGTTCGAGTTCGATATCGCGTATACGTCGGTGCTCAAGCGGGCGATTCGAACGTTGTGGATCGCACTGGACGAGATGGATCGCATGTGGGTGCCGGTTGAGCGGACGTGGCGATTAAATGAGCGGTGTTACGGGGCGTTGCAGGGGCTGAACAAATCCGAGACCGCCGAAAAATACGGCGACGAGCAGGTTCTGCTCTGGCGGCGCAGTTACGATACCCGCCCACCAGCACTGAGCAAAGACGACGAACGATATCCCGGGCATGATTCGCGATATCGCGATCTGACCGAAGACCAGCTGCCGACCTGCGAATCTCTGAAAGACACAATCGACCGAATGCTGCCGTACTGGCACGAGCAAATTGCACCGGCGATTCGTAGCGGTAAGCGTGTGCTCATAGCTGCCCACGGAAATTCTCTTCGCGGGCTGGTGGAGTATCTTGACAATGTCAGCAAAGCTGATATTGTTAAGCTCAATATACCCACGGGCGCCCCGTTGGTGTACGAATTGGACGACGATCTAAAACCGCAAAGGCATTATTATCTTGGCGACTCAGCTGCAATTGAGGCGGGGAGTAAGGCTGTTTCTGATGTGCATCGTAAGTAGCGGAGGCGAAATTTTTCGCAATCTTGTGCTGGACAACCTTTCAACGCTATAATGACTGCAAACATGCAGAGTGTATAATTTTGTAAGCGTTCATAAAATTTTAGACAGGATAACAAGATAAAAAAATCATGTTGATCCAACATAAAAAGAAGGTTCACCACAAAGAACACATAGATCACAAAGAAAGGTATTTTTGCATGACGTTTTTCTTTTGTGTTCTTTGCGATCTCTTGCGGTGAATAATCTTATCTTACTGAAGCCTAATTGCTGATAACTGAAAACTTAAAAATAAACAACGATCCTGTAATCCTGTCAAAAAAATTAATTTGATTAACAGGACTATAAGAATGTGAACGCTTACATAATTTTGAACGGAGAATTTGAGTGATTGAAGAAAAAATTGATCCAAGGGCATTTCAGGGGACCAAACTAAGCGACTCACCATCCCGCGAAGAAGTTTCGCAGCTGGTTCGCGACTATCAGCTGATGCTGGTGTCGGTGATAAAGGCGATTCTCGACCGCTACGATCGCAACGGCGATTATCCTTTCGTCGATACTAAGCTGAGCTTGCTCGATGGGCGAGATTTTGAAGATTCCGACGAGGTGCGAGGTAAAAATACGATTTACCCGTGGATTCAGGGGCGTGGGCTTGAGGCGTTGGTTCTCCACGAAGCTTGGCTGCGCCGATGCGACGCCATCGATCCGAAATTTCGCGACGACCTGTGCAAACGCATTAAGGTGATGGTTGACGAAGTGCTGGAGAGCATGGAACAGCTGCGCGCGAAAAACGGCGGGCGACTGTTTTTCATGATGGATCGCTCGGGTCAGCCGGTGAAAATCGGTGCCGGCGGAAAACTCGAACCGGTTAAACTTGCAGCTGACGCCCCGTCGAACTACAGCGATCTTTTTTACGTCAAGGGAATGGTTGCAGCTGCGGATATGCTGGGGGAAAAGGATATCGTCGCCGCCGCCTGCAAATGGTACGACAAAATTCATCGCGATATTTGCGGTAATGCGTTCGAGTCCGACCAGCAGAAGCTATGCCCGGAAAATCGTGCCGTCGGGCAGGTTAAGGGGCGTTTTTTGCATGGGCCTCGAATGATCGCGATCGGGGCAGCGCTGCGATTTCTGGATGTCACGGGCGATGGAAAGTATCACGACTATGGTGTGGAATACATCGACTATATTCTCGAGCATCACATCAATACCACCGGAGACTGCGACTGCACAAAACGTTACGACATGTGGGAGTTTGTCGGCGCCGATGGGCAGAAGTATATCGAGCCCGACGGGGCGTTGCTGAGCGATCCGGGGCATGCGACGGAGTTTGTCGGGTTGGCGCTCAAGCTGCTGCGGATTTCGGAACAAAAGGGCACCATCGAGAAAATGGACGAAGAAAAACTCACCGATCTGCAATGCAGCCTGGTAGCTGTGCTGTTGCAGAACTACGCCAACGGCATGAGCCCTATGGGCTACGGAATCGTAAAGAGTTTCAATCTCGTCTCGCGAAAACCCGTCAGCAGCAATATGCCGTGGTGGTCGCTGCCAGAAACGATGCGAGCTGCGATGGAGGCGGCGCGGGTTGTTCCAGGGCAGCGGATTCCGCAGATGGGCGAAATTCTTATCGAATGCTCCAACGCGTTTATCGCGCATTACGTTCGCCCCGAGCTGCACCTGATGGCCTACCAGACCATCGACGAAAACGCCGAACCCGTCGACGAAATTCCCGCGACCCCCGACGCCGACCCCGGATATCACACCGGATTGTGCATAATCGATGCCATCGATCTGTTCGCCGACGAAGTGATAGCGATAAAAGAAGGGACTAGGGAATAGAGACTAGGGAATAGGAAGAAGGCCTCTTGTAGGGCAGGTCTTGACCCGGAGTAAAGTAAACTCGAAATAAGAATATCGACGCTTTAGCGCCGCGGAGCGAAATCCTAAACAAACACAAAATTCAAAAACCCAAAATTTGAAACGACTACCAGATGGCAACTCAACGTTTTTGTTTTGGAAATTATAATTTTGAATATTCGATATTGTTTAGGATTTAGAGTTTAGTATTTCGTGTTTTTTCGTCATCGTGCCGGGTCAAGACCCGGCCTACTGCTTGGGAATTGGACATTCGCCATTAATCCCTATTGCCTATCTTAATGCCTGATGTATTTTGTTGCCGACGAAAAATCCCGCAAACGCCAATGCGACACCCAAAAGATTGCTCGCCAAAACGTATAATCCCGCGCGGGTAAATTCACCATCCCGCAGCATGTTGACGTTTTCGAGCGAGAACGTCGAGAAGGTCGTAAACGCGCCCAGGAATCCCACGACGATTATATAGTCGACCCCGAACGGCACAGCCCGGAGCGTTACCAGATGAATCGCCGCCCCAATCAGAAAGCAGCCCAGCAGGTTTACGCATAGCGTGCCCCACGGAAACCCCGCGCCGGTCAAATGTTTTACGCCTTCGCTGAGGGAGTATCGAGCGATGGCACCGGCGGCTCCGCCGATGGCGATACAAAGCAGAGTTTTCCACATATTTCACCTGTAAATAACGTTGGATAGTTTCAAAGACTCCGAAAGTATATGGTTTCCACCGCCGATTTGAAAGCTGCAATTTGTGGAGATTTTTTCGCTTGTAGCGGGAATTTCGGGGGAATTTCCCGAACTTAAGCAGGGCGTATTCCGATATGAACGTACGCCGCGAGTCTAACAAGTAAGTGAGTGAAAGTGTTATGGATAAAGGAAGTTATAAGCCTTCAAGAGAGGAAGTTAAGGCTGCCGTTTTTGGGGATTGCCCCGCGGTGGTCGAAGATGCTTTACGCATGGCGGCCTCGGTTATCGAAATTACCTCCAACTACGACGTTCGCAACATGACCCCGAGCGAGCTTATCGAGGTAAGCACGAAGCTCTACGATATCGGCGCGATTGAGTTCGGGGAATATTCGATTCTCTCATTTCAGCCGGAACTTTACGACGGGTTCGACGAAAATTCGGACTTCTATCTACAGCTGCAAAGCGACCCCGACCGCCCGCGAGATTTCATCGCCGAATGGCAGCGGGGGTTGTGGGAATTGCAAAGCGCCAACCCGGGTGTTTTTAATCCAACGATGGCAGCAACGCGGGAAATCATCGAACTGCTGAAATGCTTCACCACGACGGAAACCGAAGTCTAAAACTTGCCGGTAACCATTTACGGAAGTTTGGATAGAATCACGGGGGCATTCAAATTCACGGCGAAGTAATTTTCAACGCAAAACGTCATTGAATACGGCATGGTGCCGTGGTTACGGTTTTTGTAACCACGTTTGGCTAGCATTCATGGCGTCCTGCTACGCAGTGTAACCACGCCACCCAGAAATTGACAGACTTGAGACCAACGCATTTACGCCATTGTATTTTGCTGTGCATCCGGTACAATGCGAGCACCTATAAACAGGAGATATTACTATGGCAACGAAAAAAATTGTGGCGTTTAGCTCTTCACCGCGAAAAAAATCCAACAGCGACATTCTCTGCGACAGCATCATTGCCGGTGCTGTGGGTGGCGGGGCTGACGTCGAAAAAATCAAGCTCAACGGGCTTTCGATTCATCCGTGCATCGCCTGCGAGGCCTGCCAGAAAAGCCTCACCGAACCATGCATCTATGATGACGACATGACCCCGCTGATCGATAAAATCCGCGAGGCCGACGCGCTTATTTTCGCCTCGCCGATCTATTTCTTTACCGTCAACGCACAGATGAAGGTGATGTTGGATCGGCTATTGGCGATTTTCGGTGAAGGAAAGTTTGACGCAATGATCGGAAAAAAAGCGGCCATCGCACTGACCTACGGTGAACCTGAGCCGCTTAATTCAGGGGTAACCTGTGCACACGAAATGTTCCAGCGAAGCTTCGGGTTCCTGGGAATGGATTTTGTCGGATGCGCCCACGCCGCCGGGCATGAGGCGGGAGTTGTGAAACAGAACACAAACGCTTTGGAAAACGCCGCTAAGATTGGCGCTAAACTTTGCGAATAATTAACGGCTGACTGCTATGAAATTTTTCAGAGACAACATAAACGAGATGCAGGCGTATATCCCCGGTGAGCAACCGGCGAACCTCGGACAGATTGCCAAGCTCAACACGAATGAAAATCCGTATCCACCGTCGCCACGGGCGTTGGAGGTTTTGCGAGGTTACACCGACGGAAACTTGCGGTTATACCCCGACGCGATGGCGCGGGATTTGCAGTTGGCTGTCGGTGATGTGCTTGGGGTGCCATCTGATTGGGTCTTACCCGGTGACGGCAGCGACGACCTTATCATTATGATCGCACGATCCTGCCTCGCCCCCGGGCGAAGGGTGGTTTTCCCGACCCCGACATTTCCGTACTATAAAACGCAGGGACAAATCGCCGCCGCTGAGATTGTCGAGATACCCACCAGCGAGGCGGAAGATTTTCGCATCCCGATCGATGCCGTCATCGCCGCCGCCGGTGACGTTACGTTTTTGTCCAGCCCCAACAGCCCGACCGGCGTTGCCATAGACCCCGACCGTCTCGACTACGCCGCCGAAAAACTCGACGGTTTGCTCGTCATCGACGAAGCCTACGCCGACTTCGCCGACGCCAATGCACTGAAGCTTCTCGAGAAACGTAACAACGTTATTATTCTTCGCACGCTCAGCAAGGGATACTCGCTGGCGGGGCTTCGTGTGGGGTTCGGTATTGCGAATCCGCAGCTGTTGGAAGGCGTACTCAAAACCAAATCCATCTACAACGTCGGAGCCATTCCCGCCGCCGTCGGTGCCGCCGCTCTTCGAGATCAAACCTATCACGACGAGTGCGTGCGAAAAATTATCGAGCAGCGCGGCCGCATGTCGCAGGAGCTTTCCGCCCGCAGTTGCAAGGTCTGGGCGTCGCAGGGCAATTTTTTAATGGTGACTGTACCTGATGGCAATGCTAAAAGTATCTGCGATGGGCTAAAGGACCGCGATGTTCTGGTCCGATATTTCAATAACCCCGCGATGGCGGATAAGCTGAGAATTTCGGTCGGCTCGAAGTGCGAGGTCGACAAGCTGCTGGCGGGCTGGGATAGTTTGGAACTCAAATAATGCCAAGAAAATCAAAAATTAAACGCAACACGAACGAAACGCAGATCGAGCTGGAGCTGAACCTCGACGGGACCGGCAAAACCGACTGCCAGACCGGCGTGGGGTTTCTGGATCACATGTTGGATCATCTCGGTAAGCACTCGCTGTGCGATTTGAAGATTAAGGCCACGGGCGATTTGCAGGTCGACGATCATCACACTGTCGAGGACGTTGCGATTTGTATCGGCGAGGCGTTGGACGAGGCGTTGGGCGACAAGGCCGGGATTCATCGCTATGGTTCGTCGCGCGTGCCGATGGACGAGGCGCTGGCGGATGTGGCGATTGACCTTTCGGGTCGGGCCGCCGTGGCGTGGAATGTAAAATTCACCGGCAACAAAATCGGCACGTTCGACACGCAGCTGATCGAAGAATTCCTCCGCCGTTTCGCATCCGTCGCGAAAATCAACCTGCACGTTACAGTTCCGTACGGTGCGAACGATCACCATATCGCCGAGGCCATCTTCAAGGCTGTAGCACAATCGCTGCGTCAGGCGAAAGCGATCGATCCCCAGCGGGGCGGCAAAATCCCCTCGACCAAGGGTACTCTCTAAAAAATGAAAGCGGTTCTCTTCAAAGCGAATCCGGCTGGCTGGGTGGCGTGCAAATTTTTGCGTCGATTCTGGCGTAACTGTCTCACCAGCAAGCTCAACGGTTTTTCGCTGCGGGATGTTGCTATACCTGAATTACCCACCGACGATTGGGTGCTGGTAAAAACGCTGTTGGGCGGAATCTGCGGATCCGACACCGCCATCGCCGCCCAAAAACAACCCCCCGATTCGCTGCTGCAGGCCTACACATCTCAGCCGATAGCACTCGGGCACGAAAACGTCTGCGTCGTTACAAAAACAGGCCCCAATGTAGATTCGCAATGGGTTGGTAAGCGAGTGGTCGTAGAACCAACGCTCGGGTGCGAGGTGCGGGGCACGGAACCCATGTGCCCGCGATGCGCCGTTGGTGAATTTGGTGCGTGCGAAAATTTCTCGGGCGATTTTGGCGGGGCGGCGAACCTCCCAGCCGGGACGAGCATCGGATATAACGCGCGAACCGGCGGATCGTGGGGCGAATACTTCGTTGCCCACAAGTCGCAACTCATCGCTCTCGACGATTCGATCAGCGACGAAGTTGCGATTATGGTCGATCCGTTGGCGTGCAGCCTCCACGCCGTGTTGCGTGCGAATCTTGCGGCCGCCGAAAAAGTGCTCGTCTACGGAGCGGGAATGCTCGGGCTTGGAACCGTTGCAGCCTTGCGGGCGGTGGGATTTTCGGGACGAATTGAAACTCTGGATCGCCCGGCCGGCCGATATCTTGCCGATACCGCGACGCGTTTAGGTGCCGACGAATTTTTTACGCTGCCGTCCGACACGTCCGCACGATTTGCAGAAATTGCTGCCCGCACCGACGCCACCGTGCAGCGGGCGCGATTCGGAAATTACATGCTGTCGGGCGGATACGATTTGGTTTTCGACTGCGTTGGGTCGCGTCAGAGTGTGATGGAATGTCTCAAATGGACGCGAGGCCGAGGGCAGGTGATTATGCTCGGGACGCTGCAAGGTGCGGTGCCGGATTTGACCCCGCTATGGTTCCGCGAGTTGGAAATTATCGGTGCGTGGGGCCGGTCGATGGAAAATTATGACGGCCGAAACGTCAACACGTATCAACTGGTGCTGGACTTGATCGGCGAGGGAAAAATCGCCGCCGATGGACTGCTGACGCATACGTTCAAAATCGACGATTATCGCGCAGCCCTTGCGGCGGGGATGTACAAACCGCAGTGCGAGTCCATCAAAGTTGCATTTGACTTTAGATAAGTGTAAACTACCGCCTCGTATATGACGTAACAGTTCGCAGAAAATTTTGACAGGATAACAGGATGGAATATAGGTTAAAAAATCCTGTTAATCATGATTCAAAATGTTACGCATCTGATAGTATTTAGCATTGCCCCGTTGCGATGGGGTTTTCAGTTAATAGTTGTTTTGTTTTCTCTTTCAATAATTTGTAGTTAATCCTGTGATCCTGTCAGAAAAATGAATTTGATTAACAGGAAAAGGCCGTGAACATTAGGAGATTTTCGATGAGCGATACTGTAGTCGGCGTGGTGATGGGTAGCGACAGCGATATGGAAGTTATGGAGCGTTGCCTCAAGCAGCTGAAAGATTTTGGAATCGGATACGAAGTGCGGATTATTTCCGCGCACCGCACACCGAACATCGCACACGAGTTTGCCTCGACAGCGGCCGATCGCGGGTTAAAGGTTATCATTGCCGCGGCCGGTATGAGCGCCGCGCTCGCCGGTGTTATGGAATCTTGCACGACGCTGCCGGTTATCGGCGTGCCAATGGCTAGCGGCCCGCTGGTTGGCATCGATGCGGCACTGAGCACGATGCAAATGCCGCCCGGTGTGCCCGTCGCGTGTATGGCCATTGGCTCTGCCGGTGCCACCAACGCCGCCATCTACGCCGCGAAAATTCTCGCACTTTCCGACGCAAACCTCGCCAAAAAGCTTCAGGCTTTCAAGCAGGCGATGGCCGATAAGGTCGTCGAAAAAGACAAGGCGATCAAGCGATAACACCGGCGGACGATTGATTTCGGGGTTCATATGGAAGACTGGTTGCAACAAATTAGCAAGGCGTATGACCTGACGGTTAAGCAGCGTAAAGATAATATAAGCCCTTTTGCCAAGGCGCCCGCCGAATTCAAAAACTCAAAAGAATTTAAGGACTTTCAAAAAACTATCGGGGCCACCACAACGGGAAGCAATGCTCCCGAGAATAAGAAATTCCTTAACCCCAAGCCAGGGATGAAAATCTTAGATGCCGGGTGTTGTGCGAATTTGTTTAACTATCGTTTTGATAAGTGGCCGTCCGTTTATTACGGCGTTGATATTAGTCCAGCCCTTATCGACGCGATGAAAGACTTCGCGGAGCATCGTGAAATATCTGTGGGCGGATTGGAAGTCGCAGAATTAGCTGAGATGCCGTTCGAGGATGACTTTTTCGACATTGCCTCGCTCATTGGAGTATTGGAGTACGCCGATTTAAACTATTGTGCGGCGGGGTTAAGGGAACTCCATCGTGTCTTGAAAAAAGGGGCGCGAATGGTTGTCGACATCCCCAATATGGCACATCCGCACGTTCAAACCATGTTCAAGCTGGAGGAGTATCTCGGGCGGCCGAACATTGGTAAGTCGCGGACAGAATTTGAGCTAATACTTGACCCGCTGTTTGCGACGGTTGAGGTGGACGATTCTCGCGTTATGCTGAAGTATTTTGTAAAAGGTTTGTGAGGCTGGTAGGCCGGGTCTTGACCCGGCGAGGATATCTCGCAAACCTTAAATTGCCGGGTCAAGACCCGGCCTACCGCTTGGCTATTTGCCGAAGGTGTCGTGCGGCTCGGCCCAGCGGGTAGATTCGGAGGATTTCGGTTTTATGGCGTTGGCGTAGAGCAGGGTGTTGAGCACGATTCGCTGGGCGGCCTGCGAGGTATAACCGTTTTTCGTCTGTTCCGTAATCGCTCCGCTCAGCGAGGATTTGCTGACAATTGCGACGAGTCGGCCGTTGAATTTCAAGCCCCACAATACCGGGGCCTGGCGTGATTTCTCGATGCCTGCGCCAGGTTTGCTTTCGCGGTTATACATGACCTTGGAAATGTTGTTGCCGATCCCGCCAGAGAACCCGCCGTTGATCAGCGCGTCGTCGCCCGTTAGTTTTACGAGCACTCCGCCATCAAATACCCGCGACAATGCCCGCCGCGTCTCTTGGAACATTTTTTTTCCGCCAGATGAGGTGTCTATCAGCAGCACACCGCCCGAACTGAGATAATTCCGCGTGGAGCGTGCTCGAATTCGCTGCAGGTCGGAGTAGGTGTCGCATGTCAGCCATGCTATTGGCACCGACGCGGGAATTTTTTGCCCGGGGCTGACTTTGACTTCGCGAATTTTCAAACTATACGCCGCCTTGAGCGATTTCGAAAGTGTCGCAATTAGCGGTGATGCTTCGCGAGCTTGATCTGAACTGACTAACCGTGCGATTTTCAGCCCCGGTATTGCAACAGTTCCGTCGGGTTCGATGTCGGGTGGTTCCTGTGGGGCGGGGCTGGGTTCTGGAGCCTCGGTAGCGGATTTGCGGACGTTGCAAAGTGTCAATGTCGCGAAGGCGGTGGCGAGGGTTTGATTTTCGGTTAGGTCGTTACCAACCCAACTACCGTTGGGGTGCTGCGTTTTTCGCAGGAATTTCGAGACGCTCTCAAGTTTTACGGGCGGGTCGAGTTGCAATTTTTCGGCGGCGGTGCAGGCGTGGGTTAAGGCGTAGAGATACTCCTGCAGCGGTTCGTCGCCCCAGTACCATTCGGGAACGTTTTTGATTTTCGCGTGCTGCTCTAACCACGCCAACGCACGTTTTAGTGCAGCTGTGTTTGGGGCTGGGTCGGGGTTTTTTCGCCCGGGGGTGTTGCGGTGGCGAGCGATTAATATTTCCAGGGCGACGGTTCCTTGAGCGGTTGTCAGCCCGTGCGAAGCGCCACGCAGGCGAACCGGCTTGGCCCCGGGTGGGTAATAACCAAACCCACCGTCGGAATTCTGCGCTGCCAGCAGAAATTTCTCCGCCTGCGTCCAGACTTCATCAGGAATGTGGACTCCAAGTTGCTGTGCCCGCCTCAAGGCGACGATGCAGCACGATGTGTCGGTCGTATTTGGGGTTGGCTGGTAGTTGGTGCCCGCGCGGCCGGTGAGGCCCCATCCGCCCTCAGACGTTTGCGATTCGATCAACCATTCGACATCCTTTTGGATTAGGCGGCGATAGCGGGCGATGGGGATTTTTTTGTTTTTGCCAGGCGGGGCGGTGTATCCGTTGTCGAAATTTTTTCGCGCCATCTTTATACCCAGCACCAATACCTGCACCCGCATGGCTCTCGCAAATGTTCGCCGAGGTTTGCGTTTGGTCAGCCCCCCCAGACCGGCCTGCAGGGCATCGGGGTTGTCGTTATCATTAGACCGCAGCGCCGCCAGCAACGCAACTGCCTCAAGCCCGCCATCGGTGAGGCGATAGTTTGCGTTCGGCCATGCACCGTCGTTGTCTTGCTGATGAAACAGAAATTTCACTCCGCGCTCGATAGCAATATCCAACGGGGATTGCATAAAGTCCGGCTGGGTTTGGGCGAGGCAGACGTTACCCATGGCAGCTAACAGCACAAATGCTCCAGCTACCATCGCCCATCGAATTTTTTTCACAGTACCATCCATAGTTTTTTGCTGCTGTAAGTTAATAACTTATCGCATATAAAAAGATGCTCATCGCCAGTTTTTGGCCGGTCTTATCGGTGTATCCTTTGCATGAAAACGGATGATCACCTTCCAACGCGCAGCACCAGTCGTATTTGCTGTAGAGGATAACGCTTCTTTTGTCGAGATTCAATGCTTCCAGCGGTGGGGTGTTGGTTCCGCGGGCCTTGAGCTGCTTGGCAAGGATCGGGCGAAACTTGACCTCGCCGATCTCGACGCCGGTTTTGCCCGTGTAAATGGGGTGATCGTCGCCAAGGGGCGTGAGTTTTTCTTTCGGGAAAAGTTGCTTGGTCATCGCGCGAAAACTTTTGTCGAATTCGTCTCGGCCGCAACAATTACTCGCGATAAGCACCCCGCCTTTGCTGAGATATTCACGAAGATTCTCGATGTCCTTGTCGCTTAGCTCAAACGCGTAATGCCCGGTCATAAAAACGATGGGATATTCGTAAATGGCTTTGTCGCTCGGACGTAAATGCCGCGTTCGAGACACTACGTCTATCTTTGCGTTTTTTCGCAGCAGCCCCGCTAAATTCACCATCGCCTGCGGGTCGGTGTTGTAGTCGCCGTCGTGTACCAGGCGTGCGATGCGGATGGCACCGCGGGGGATTTCGGCGGTTGCGTCGGTGGGATTTTTGGTTTCGGTGGCGGGTAGTTCTACGACGTCGAGTTTGTCTCGCAGTTGCTCGCGGCCGGTGGCGTAGGCGGCAATATTAGTACCTAGCTCCAACGCCTTGTCGGAAAATTTCGGTATCGTTTCCAGTTCCCAAAGGCAGCTTAAGGCGTTGGGACTGAAAAATACGGATGTACGGCAGCCGCTGTCTAAACCCAAAAGCCCGTAGGTGTCTTCGAGTTCATAAAAGCTACTGAATACAGGGTGAGATTTACGCAGTGGTTGTAAGGGCAAATTGGGAAAAACCTTGGCGGCGAATTTGCGGAACCCTTTGGCGAATGCCTTCGATCCGCAGCAGGCCTCAAACAACAGTGTTCCGCCGGTCTGGGTGAATTTACGCAGCTTTTCGATTTCCTTGGGAGTGAACTTCGGAAACTCGTGGCCGGTGATCAGCAGCACCGGACTCATTCGCAGCTGTTCCAGCGGAACGTCCAACCTCACTGACTGCCACGTCGATGCCTTGCCGAGTTTTTCGCCGATGAATCCGGTGAGGTTCTCAAGATCGTGAAGATTGCGGTTCCACTTAGCGGGCGAATCGTCCCATTGCAGTTTCTGAAACAGCACCGGGCGGTTGCCCTTGGCGAGAAACAGCAACGCAAACGCCGAGTTGTAAATGTTGCTTCTGTTGCTCCAGTTTCCGTTTCTACCTTGCAGGCGGACAAGCTCGGCGGCCCCGGTGCGGTACCAGTCGTGCCTCCCGAAAAATTGTTGCCCCGAGATCATCCCCGCACGTTCAAGCCCGTAGAGGTAGTAGTATTTCCAGCTGTTACTGCCGCCGGTGTTTTGTTTGACGGAAAAATTCGTCCCCAGCCATTCCAACGCCTTGGCGATAAAAGGATCTCGGGCGTATTTACCGCAGTCGGGATAGGCACCTTTGCGGAAAATTTTTCGTCCCGTCATCAGCCGTTGCCCGCAGATGTAAAGGCTCGCCAGCCCAGCCGTCGTCATAGATCCGTAACTGTTGGCCCCGGGGGTGTATCCCCAACCCCCATCAAAATTCTGGCTGTCACAAAAATGCTTTTTGCTTCGCCGCCATACATCGAGTTTTATTGCGATACCAGCAGCGGAGGCCTGATGGAGTCCGAGCAAAGCAAATTGCGTATTGGAGTTGTCTCCCATTCTTCGTCTGCGTGCCGCTGCCTTTGGGAGTTTGCTGTAAGTCCACATTCCGGATGGAAGTTGTGCTGCGATGAGATAGTTGGCGGCTTTTTGCAGTTGGCGGCGATATTTTTTGGGATCCGCGGCGGCGTAAACCTGGGCTTTCAGCGAGACGGTATAGACGTGACTGTTGATGTTTTTTTTGAGGACGTTAATTCCTCGCCGGACAGCGGGGTCGTTTGTTGGTACGCCCGCGTTGATCAACGCCAGCGTGCAAATCGCCGTCGTTCCAACACGATTTCGTCCGGTGCCCCACGAACCGTTGGGGCTCTGCTGCGACTTGATGTAGGCAACGCCTTTGTGGATGGCGTCTTTGACGTGCCCGCTGGTTAGTTGTTGTCCCGACAGCGGACTTGCGGTTGCGAGCAACGCCCCAAAAAGGCAAACCAGATAACAGTTATTACGCACGCTTGGCATGGCTGCCATTTTACAGCTTTTGGACGGCAGAGCAATTTTTTAATTAAACACCGAGTCCCATCTGCTTTGGGCCTGGATTTTTAGTAAGCGTTCACACCTTTTTTTCCTGTTAATCAAACTGGTTTCTTTTTTTGACAGGATTACAGGATTAACTATGAATTATCAAAAAGAAAACAAGAGCCCAAAATATTTACTGCCCACTTCAAACACCCTCGTAACCAAATCCAATTTCGATGTAAAATAAACCTGATTAA
>DAOVZK010000071.1 GCA_030635145.1 Planctomycetota bacterium
AGGTGGGCGTTTTTTTGTTTGTAGTCGTCGGCGAGGGATTGCACTTTATCCATGTCGCCGTTGGCGCTGGCGATGCTGATTTCGTCGTTTAGCGCAGCCAGCACGGCTTCGAGTTCGTGAATTTCGTTCTCGGTTTTCTCATGCTGCCGGTGCAACCGGTATCGCCTGTCATGCTACGACCCCGTGCCGCTACTCCAGTTCCGCGCCAACGGTTTCCCACTGCTCCCAGAGTTGGCGGAGGTGGGCGTTTTTTTGTTTGTAGTCGTCGGCGAGGGATTGCACTTTATCCATGTCGCCGTTGGCGCTGGCGATGCTGATTTCGTCGTTTAGCGCAGCCAGCACGGCTTCGAGTTCGTGGATGTCGGTTTCGATTTTCTCATGCTGCCGCTGCAAACGCTGTTGCGCGTTGGCATGCTTGCGAGCCTCGCGATAATTTTCTTTACGTACTTTCCGCTGCTGCTCGGCGCTGGGTTTTGCATCATTCTCATCATCCCCATCATCGCGGCCGCCGGATTTCTTCGCCCCCGCTGTCGCGCCGCGTTTTTTCGCTCGCCACGCCAAATACTCCTCCCACCCACCGAGAATCACCTTCACCCCGTCGGTGTCCATCGCCCAGATATGCGTCGCGACATTCTTGATAAGGTAGCGGTCGTGCGAAACAAACAGCACCGACCCGTCGAAGGCCTGCAGCGCCTTCTGCAAAATTTCCGTCGAGTCGATATCGAGATGGTTCGTCGGTTCGTCGAGCATCAATAGATTCGCACTTAGCACCATGAGCTTGGCGAGAATCACCCGCGACCGCTGGCCACCGGAAAGTTCCTCGACTTTCTTGTCGGCTGTCGCCCCACCAAGCCCCAACCGCCCGAGAGCCGAAAGTGCTTCCTCCTGTTTACACGCCAGCCCACCGCAATGCACAGAGTCAAGGGCAGTGCTCCCGGGAACCAGCTCGGTGTGCGTTTGCGAAAGGTACCCGCATTTTACGTTCGACCCTAAACGATACTCTCCGCCAAGCGACTCGATCTGGCCCAGCAGCGTTCGCATCAGCGTCGTTTTCCCAATGCCGTTGGCACCGAGGATCGCCACGCGCTGCCCGCGGATTAGTTCGAGTTTTTCGCAGACGGCTAGCGGTTCGTCATAGCCGATGGCCAAATCGTGGGCCTGCAAAACAATGTCGCCAGTGCGTTTTCCTGCCTTCAGCGAAACGCTCATCGAGTGCAGATGCGGAGGCTGAGGGATGGCTTCGTCGCGGATGAATCGTTCCAGCCGCGTCCGCCGGCCCTGCGCTTCCTTCGTGCGCTGCCCCGAAATATGAATGTTGATAAACTCGCGCGTCTTGCGAATGTATTCCTGCTGCGATTCCCAAAGCGAGACGCGCTCGGCGATTCGCTCTGCCCGCTTGGGTATAAACTCGGTGTACGAACCGCGATACATTTGCAGATCGCCAAGTGCAATTTCCCAAGTACTCTTCGTGACGTTGTCGAGAAAATAGCGGTCGTGCGAAACCACCAGCAGCGATCCGTTGTAGCTCGACAGGTACGACTCCAACCATTCGACCGAATCGAGATCGAGATGGTTCGTCGGTTCGTCGAGCATGATGACGTCGGGATTTTGCAGCAGCAGCGTGCCGAGATACACCCGCGTCCGCTGCCCGCCGCTAAGCTGATCCAGCGGCCGATCCCACATGTCGCGCGGAAACGCCAGCCCCGTTAATATCTGCTCGATTTTCACGCCGTAATCGTATCCCCCCAGCTGCTCGAATCGCGACTGCATCTCCCCATACCGCTCGAGCAGTTCGGCATCTTCGTGATTCTCGGCGACGCGCTCGGCGAGCGTTTGGACTTCATCCTCCATCGCGCGAACCTCGGCGAAAACCTCGAGCATGGCTCCGTGAATAGTAGAGCCTTTCGGGGCGGGCGGATCTTGCGGAAGATATCCGATCCTCAGCCCTGCCGCCCGGTGCAACCGCCCTACCGTCGGTTCATATTCACCCCCGATAATACGAAGCAGAGTCGTCTTGCCCCCGCCGTTCGGGCCGACAAGCCCTACGCGGTCGCCCTGCGACAACGTAAACGAGGCCGCACGAACAACCTCGTGCGTTCCGAAAATCTGCGATATTTTTTCACCAACAATAATAGACATATTTTTATCTTTGTCATCCTCGCGAAAGCGGGGATCTAGGGACTAGGTAATAGTTTTCAGTTCTCAGCTTTCAGACCTCAGTAAGAAAAGGAGATTTTTTTGCTTCTTTTATCTCCTACTGACAACTGACTACTGATTGCTGAAAACTCAAATCAAACACAAGTGCAACATTGTGTGCGATTAAGGTGCAATGGTAAAGAAAAAAGTGGCTGGACGGTAACACCGCTTGTAACTCCCAGCGGGAGGGGCAATATATAGCCCGTCGTGCTACGACCCCTTGCAGGGGTGGCAAAATATATTCACACATACCACGGGGCCGTCGGTAATCATAATGGTACCCGCTTTTTATCGCCCGTCGTGCTACGACCCCTCGCAGGGGTGGCACAATATATTCACACATACCACGGGGCCGTCGGTAATCATAATGGTACCCGCTTTTTATAGCCTGTCGTGCTACGACTTTAGTGCGCCGCCGCGCCGAATGCGTCCTGCTCTAACCCCGCAGCCCCGCAGTATAAACAGCGGCGATGCTTGGGCGACATCGTTCGGTCGCACTTGTGGCACTTCTGCAAACCGACGGTGATTTTCCCGTCGGCTGTCCCGTCACGAAGATCCACTTCTCGCACCTTGGCCATCAGGTCTTCTTCCGACAAGTCGGTGCGTTCCTTCAGCAGCTCCCACAAAGACATGCAAACCAGCACGAGCTTGTCGACGCGCTCCTCAAGATTTTCAACTTCGGTAGCAACCTTACGTGCTTGCCCCTCGCTGCGGGCAGCACTTATCGAAGCATCTCTCGCAGCAGCAGAGTCCACCGCCCGCCTGACATTTGATCCAAACATTCCACCAAATCCATATATCATTTTCGTACTCCCAAAATTAGGTTTGTGTTGCGAGCCATTGGCCGGTAAACACTTCCGCGGCCGGGCCTGTCATAAACACGTGATTGTCATCCTCGCGCCACTCGATTTGCAAATCGCCACCGACAAGATGCACCAGCTGCGAGCGGCCCGCACGGTGCGTAAGCACACCCGCCACGCATACCGCCGACGCACCAGTTCCGCACGCCAGTGTAATTCCGCTTCCGCGTTCCCACGTTCGCATCGTAACTTCGCTCGGGCTTTGCACCGACACAACATTCAGATTGATGCGGTCGGGAAAAATCGCGGCGTGCTCTACAATCGGCCCGATCTGCTCGAGCGGCACAGCTGCGACGTCCTTGCAGAAAAGCATCACGTGCGGATTGCCCATCGACACGCAAGTCATTCCAGATTTCAGCCCCGCCGCCTGCATCCAATCTCCATCGGGCAGCCCCAACGCATCAAACGGCGCATCGATAATATTCTCACCATCCATGCCGACGGGAATTTCACGCGGAGTAAGGATCGGTTCGCCCATATCGACGGCGGCTGCGGTGACGCGACCTTCGGGGGTGATTACCTTGTCGATTGTCTTGATGCCGCTTGCGGTTTCGACGCGTACCGGATTGCCCGTGGCAAGATTTCGCTCGTGGGCAAACTTGGCAACGCAGCGGATGGCATTACCGCACATCATTCCTTCGGAGCCGTCGGCGTTGAACATTCTCATGCGAACATCACCCTGCTGAGACGGCAGAATCAAAACCAACCCATCACCGCCGACACCAAAATGCCTGTCACTTACCGCTTGGGCAAGGGCGGACGGGTCGGGCACGTCCTGCTCAAAGCCGTTAACGTAAATATAGTCGTTACCAATACCATGCATCTTTGTAAACTGCATTTTTCAAATTCCTTTTACGGTACATTTTTCTAAACCGCGTTTTTTAAAACCCTCGCGGACATTTTGTAAATCGCATTTTTAAAAAATCTTTCGGGGTGCATTATAGCAGTGTCACTGACCAAAACCAAAAGATTCAGCGCAAAATAAAACCGCACCAGCAGGATTATTCCTGGCAGTGCGGTTAGGAGTACAGGGGAGGATTTTTTGAGACGAATTATACCAGTTGCAATTCTCTGTGCCGGTTTTCCAGCTGGGCCCGCAGGCGATCCATGATGGCTGAGTGCATTTGGCTGACGCGACTTTCCGAAAGGTCAAGCGTCTCGCCGATTTCCTTCATGGTCATTTCCTCGAAGTAGTAGAGGATGACGATGAGGCGTTCGGCGCGGCTTAGTCCGCGGGTGAGCAGCTCCTTGAGATTCTTACGCTGAACCGACCGCACCGGATTCTCGCTGCTTTCGTCCTCAAGCACGTCGATTTCGCAGATGTCCTTGTTGGAGTCGGTCTCGAACCATTTGCGGGAAAGCGAAACAAACGCCGTCGCCGTGGCGTCGCGCTGGAGCTTGCGGAATTCTTTCATCGGAAGCTTCAGGCGTTTCGCAAGTTCTTTTTCGTTTGGCTTGCGGCCGAGCGATGCCTCGAGGAACGACGTTGCGCCGTTGAGCTTATGGGCACGAGAGCGAACGAGGCGCGGCACCCAGTCCAGGGCGCGAAGTTCGTCGAGAATGGCACCGCGAATTCGCTGCGAGCAGTAAGTTTCAAATTTTACGCCGCGATTTGTGTCGAAGGCCTTCATCGCGTCCATCAACCCGAAAATACCGGACGAAATCAGGTCGTCGACGTCAACTTCGTCAGGGAGTTTTGTGTGGAGCCTTTCTGCGGTGTACCTTACGATCGGCAAATAGTGTTCGAGCAAGCGATTACGAGATTCCTCGTCGCCGTTGCCCTGAAACGCCGTCCACCACTGTTTTACCTGCTCTACTGCAGCTCTTCCTTGGCTTGTTTTCATCCCTGTCTCCTTCATACTGTACTGACTGCGGCCATCCTTGGCCTAGGTACTTTTCTATAACTCTTTACAAAATATATCTTTAAGTTCGACAACGTCATGTTTTCAAAGGCGTTGAGCCTCAAACACTCAACTCACCTACCTTATTTTCTGGCGTTATCGGGATTCCTTAAGTTGTTTTGTCCATTTTTTTCAATAATATCTGCAGTATCTAACGTCTAATGCCTTTGAATAGCTGCAGTTGTAATAACTTCGACGCCCTTTAGCTGCGGCGGCGGAGGTTTTGGCACTGCAAACTACGCAGAAGCGACCATTCCCGCAGGATTGGCATTTCTGGTAAGTTCCGGCTGGTAGTAACCCGGGGTGGGTGTGTGCGCCCCGCGAACTTTTTCGAGATCCTTGCGGCAGCGAACGGCCTCGGTTAAAGCGCGACGCAACTCTCGAACTTGATCCTTTGCGGCACTTAACTGGGAGTTTGCCAACGCACGATCCAAACGCAGTTTGTGTTTCATGCGTAGATACCCGCGGCCTTGATCTCCACCGGGTGTGGCAAACGCCGATCGTGCTGCCTTGGCGATGTTGTCGTTTGCTCTGTCGAGGCCGCGAATTTTTTCGCGAATCAGGGCGAGTTGCTGCTCTCCTTGTTGGACGTTGTCGCGGGCGGATTGCTCCTCGAGAATTCTCAGTTCCAACATTGTTCCGTAAAAGCTCAGTTGTTCAGTCATCGTATCTCCTCATCCATGAGTAATTGATATCGACCTATTTATATTTTCGGTTACACCGCCTCACCGGCATCCCGCCTGGTGAGATAATCGCGAATGTAATCCATTGTTCTTCGCTGGCCTCTTAACTCGGCAATGCGATCCAATCGTTCGAAGGCAGTTTCGTCATACAAACGATGTCCGCCGTGGGTCCAATCGATTTCCCTTAGCAGTCCCATCGTGGTGTAGTTGTGTATGGTCTGGCGGCTGACACCGGAATACGCCACCATCTCCCCAACGCGATAAAGCTTGGGAGGAATTTTTTGTGAATATTGCGAACATTGCGAACATTGCGAGCGTGATGACTTCACATATCCGGAACCGAATCCAATTCCAGATGCGGAAACGTCGCGATGCCGGCTGGCAACTAAACGATCGAGAGCGGCCTGGAATCCGATGACAACTTCGTCGATTTCAGAATCGCTGCCACCTGCATTTAAAGCCCCGTCAACTTGCCCCTCAGAGTTCTCCGCAAAATCTTTTCTATCGCTAAGCTCGGAGTCGCCTTCGGCGGCGTTGCGAGCATTTCGATTTACGGATGACTTTTTCTTCAATTTCGGATTCCTTATTTACACATTCAATCCTAAAACGCCTTTTACATTTTGTAAAAGGTAAAATGCCATTTGTACGGTTCCTTGTCAAACGAAAAAATATGATTAAAGCAAAAAAAATTAAAGCTCTTACCACCGACACACAAAACAGCCCGTCTTTACAGGGTCTTTTAAACGCCTGCCAGAAATCACACACTGTAAATTTTTTATATCTTTTTTATTTCCAGACTTCCCCTTTTGCCTTACTCGGTAATTTCATGCTGGTTTGATTACAAATAATTCCAATAATTCCGCCCGCCCCACCTCGAAATGAATTTTGTTCGCAACGTCCGATAATCTCAGTGCCATCTGCCTACTTGCCCGCTGGATCGATTCCGGGTATCTTCTGCCCTGCTGTAAATTCAGGTAGCCATTCACGTCACGCAAAATTTTTGACAGGATAACAGGATAGGATATAGGTTAAAAAAATCCTGTTAATCAGGATTAATTTGCATAGGAATTTGTATTCGTTGCGATGGCGTTTGCAGTTAATCGCTTTTGTTTTCTTTTTAATAATTCGTGGCTAATCCTGTAATCCTGTCAAAAAAGAGGTTTTTAATAA
>DAOVZK010000059.1 GCA_030635145.1 Planctomycetota bacterium
GCAAACCGGTCAGGTCGGCGATCCTGCTGCGAGAAATCGGAGAGTTATCACGAATTGTGCGCAGGATGGTAGACTCTGTACCATTTTGGGCAAGTGATGAAACTGTTACGTTGCTACCTGACAAATCAGCTCCTGTAATTCTTCCTCTCGTCCATATCGAAATTGACCTTGGACAAACGACCCATTGATGATAGTAATTTTTTTCGCACACGTCAAGCGAAATTGGGGGTATTCAAGTGGAGGCCATAATAATCGCTACGGTCACACCGCCCACCCCCGGCGCCGCTGTCATTGCGAGCGTAGCGAAGCAATCTCGCCGCTAGCAGCGGAGGCAATAATAATCGCTACGGTCACACCGCCCACCCCGCTGGGAGTTATTTACCACCGGCGTTGCCGGTTGCCGCGTCGCTATGCTCCTCGCAATGACAAATCATGGGCACAAAACAAACCGTCAACCCGCCGGTTTTACTTCAGCTTCTTTTTCCAGAAGGCGAGCTGTTTTTTGAGCTGCTTTGCACCACCCGCCCCATCTGGAGCGTAATGCTTGACAACATTTTTCGCCGTCAGAAACTTCGACACGTCAGCCTCGATTTTCTTACACGCTTTTTGCAGCGCAGCCAGCGACAGCTCCGAAAGTGCGAGGCCTTTCTTGTCGGCCTGGGCGACGAGCTTACCGACGATCCCGTGGGCTGTGCGGAACGGTATGCCTTTGTTGACGAGATACTCGGCCAGCGCGGTGGCGTCGAGGAATCCCTTATCGATGTTAGCAGCGATGTTCTTGGCGTTGATCTTTACGGTTCTGACGATTCCCGCCGCCACGCCAAGTGTATCTCGCATCGTTTCGACGGCCTCGAACGCAAATCGTTTGTCGTCCTGCATATCGCGCCCGTACGCCATCGGCAGCGACTTCATCAGCGTAAGCATCCCCGTCAGCTGGGCGATGAAATTCGCACTTTTACCGCGGATCAGCTCGAGCGTGTCGGGGTTTTTCTTCTGCGGCATCATCGAACTGCTGGTGCAGTAGGCGTCGTCTAGCTCAATCAGCCCAAACTCCGTCGAGCTGTAGATTATCCAGTCCTCGGCCCATCGCGAAAGATGCACGCCCAGCTGCGAAACCGCAAAACACAGCTCGGTCAGAAAATCGCGGTCGCTTGTCGCGTCGATGCTGTTTCGAGTGATGTCGTCAAACCCCAACAGCTGCGCCGTTCGCTGGCGATTCAGCGGTATCGACGTTCCGGCCACGGCGGCCGAACCCAGCGGGGAAATATTGATTCGTTTTCGCGCGTCAGCTAGCCGTTCGAGATCGCGTTGCAGCATTTCCACATACGCCAACATCGCATGCCCGGCCAGTATCGGCTGAGCCCGTTGCAGATGCGTATAGGCTGGCATCACAACGCTCCCCTGCTCGGCGGCGAGCGAAACAAACGCATACTGAAGATTTTCGATGTCGGCCACCAGCAAATCGACGGCGTCACGTGCCCAGAGTCGCAGATCGAGGGCAACCTGATCGTTTCTGCTTCGCCCGGTGTGAAGCTTACCGCCGACGGTGCCGATTTTTTTGATCAGGGCAGACTCGATTACCATGTGGATGTCTTCAAGTGCAATATCCAGATGCACCTTGCCGGTTTCGATGTCGGTGGCGACGCTCATAAGCCCGCGTTTGATTTTATGGAACTCGGATTTTTTGAGGATCTTCTGCTCGGTGAGCATTTGCGCGTGCGCGATGGATC
Source organism: Planctomycetota bacterium (assembly GCA_030635145.1). GTDB lineage: Bacteria > Planctomycetota > Phycisphaerae > SM23-33 > SM23-33 > DAOVZK01. The sequence goes on from DAOVZK010000059.1 coordinate 1,731, forward strand.
CCGCGATATCGTATCGCCACAGCAGCGTATCGACATCGAGCGAGGCCAGCAGTTTCGCCGTCGCCGCGTCAGCCTGCGATGTCAACCGTCCGCCCCACGACTTCTTCGTCCCAGCTGAAACCGTCTTCGATTTTTTCTTGCTCGCCTTACGTGTAGTTTTTTTAACCGCCATCAGAAATCTCCCGATTAAGTTTTCCTAACAGATTTCATGAAATAGTAGACCCATCCGGGTTGGATGTCAACGAAGTGACAGACTGGGCTATTTAGCCAATCTTGAATCCCACTCAAATTTTTGAGGTTTGCCGATCTTGAGCTTTCGAAAATCAGGATGCCTGGGATTAATCAAGTAACAGTGCTCGTCAGGCACAATAACGCTGGGCACTCTTAAGATAACCGATTTCTGAGAAGCAATCCAATGGTCTCCTATAGCTTGAGTATCGCATGGAACGGGATATGATTTCCAGTTTTTCGGTAGCAGCCTAGGGTTGAGTTCTTGGGCTAGCTTGACATCAAATTCGACCGGAATAACAACATATTTTCCAATCAACTTGGTGTCTCTACCTAAATTTACAATTATTTCAAGAGCAGCTAAGGCTATAGATTCCGCGGTGTAGATCATTCGAAAACAGGTGCTGTTCCACCTGCCACCATAAAACCTAGCCCCCTCGCCATCAAAGGCATTTTGCGAGTGTTTTGACTTGCAAATCCGCCAAGATTTCATAGAAAAACCCCATGCTCCAAACGACCTATAACCGCTTCGACTTCATGGGTTCCTATCTCCGTTTCAAGAAAATCAAAGGGGGTATTGTTACCCAGAGCAGGCTGGGGTGAACTCAACCACTCCAATGTAGCTTCTTTGTCCCCATCGAAGAGTTCAAGAGCTTCTGCATAAATCCTGCAAATTCTTACAAACCTGTCCGACTCAACAGGCAGTAATCGACCATCTTTTTTCCTGCGGGTTAACGTCCGCGTCGGAATCTGCAACAGACTGGCTAGTAGCCGTAACGGAATGCCGGAACAACGCTGAAAATCATCCAGAGCTTCGTATAGAAGCCCTTTTTTGATTTCTGAAATCAGATCCATCTTATCGACGAGCGAAGATGCATTGACATGAAACTTAAAAGAGCTCTCCTTACCATGGAACGCGACGACTCTGTTATGTAAGCGATTTTTCCCCTTGTTCCTGTCTAATCTATTACTTATGCGATTTTGCTTCTTCCTAAAGCCTCCATTGTTTACGCTGCTTTTCTTTTTCTCGGTATTCGCGGGCATCAACTACCTCATTTCTTTCTTTGCCATATGACATAATTATATACGCCATTTGGCTGAATATCAACAAAGGAATTAGTTTTTTTGTTATTGTGGATTTGGTTTTTTTCGGAAATACGTGTATAAAGTGGGCATGTGCGATCATGGACAATCAAAGCGTGGTGTGTTTTCGGCCGCCGTTGCGGTAAACGAGCAAATTTGCGAGGATCATTTTCTGCTGCGATTGCATATTTGCGATCCCGTGCGAAAATTCCCTCCAAGCTCGGCTGGGCAGTTCGTTCAACTGCGATGCAAATCCGCAGATTCGCGCGAGGCGGGGCATCTTGTTGAGGCCACGGCGACTACCCCGCCGCAATTTTCGCTCGACGAACTCACCAATCACCAGCCGCTGCTGCGTCGGCCTTTATCTTTGGGCGGGCGTCGCGAAATCGACCCCGGCACCACGGAACTGGAGATCATCTACCGTGTCGTCGGCACGGGCACACGATGGTTGGCTGGGCTAAAATCCGGTGCCGAGCTCAGCGTACTCGGGCCGTTGGGGAATGCGTTTGCGATTCGCACCGACAAACCCAAAGCTGCCCTCATCGGGGGTGGTGTGGGAATTCCCCCAATGCTATACGCAGCTGAGACACTCAGCGAAAACAATATCGAACCGATCGCGTTTTGCGGGGCACAAACCAGCCAGCTGCTACCACTGACAGTTGACGGTGCACCAGACACCGGCGGAGCCCCTTCGCTATGCACGCGCGAGTTTACCGAGCGCGGCGCAAAAACGGTCATTACCACCGACGACGGGTCGCTGGGGTTCCGCGGATTCGTTACGCAGGCGTTTCAGCAGTGGTGCGACGACAGCGGGGTCGCCGCCGGACAGCTGGTGGTTTACAGCTGCGGGCCGGAGGTCATGATGCGGATCGTCGGTGACATCTGTATAGATCGCGGTATCGAATGCTACCTGTCGCTCGAGCGGCATATGGGATGCGGAATGGGCACCTGCCAGTCGTGCGTCGTGAAAATTCGCGACAACAGCGAGCAGGGCTGGTCGTACAAGCTCTGCTGCAGCGACGGACCCGCATTTCCCGCGGAATTGATCGTCTGGGAATAGTACTCTGTTACAGGATACTCGTAGGGCGAAAACCCTAACATAATCTTAGCAATTTTACGCAACTTTTCCCTTGCCCCCCGCCACACCCGATGCGTATAATTACTCACAAGACGTTCACCTGCCTCCGATGCGGGATGTTTGTCGCATTTCGGGGTTTTGCTTGTTAGCAGGGTGGCTTGTCTTGGGTGTGGATTCTAATTCTAAACGAAACTTGGGTAGTTTCACTTGCGCCGCCGTCGGTAGGTTCCGATTCAGGCGGCTGGGATAGAGGGCACGAATGAAATTGTGCATCAGAATAAGGAAAGCTGAGTCTGGAGGCTACGAAGCGTATTGCCCGTCATTACCGGGTTGCCGCAGCCATGGAAGTACCAGAGAACATGCCGTCACGCTTCTGGAAGAAGCGATCGAAGGTTATGTCGCATCAGTCAGCAACTTTGTCCCCGAGAACCTTTGCAAGGATGTAGTTGAGGTCTAATTGACAGAGCGTTCCCCTGACGAAAATACAGGGCGGACGGGGGTTGTGTAGCTTTTTTTGGTGTCTCCCGGGGGTTCTTTCCACCGTTATCATGCGAAATGCTATTCTGCATATGTCCAGCGGTTTTGAGCTGCCGTGTCGGCAATTCTTTTTCATCCTGAAATCACCAATCGCCATCCCGAAATCCGACATCCCCAATCCAAAATTCCTTCCCCGCGTTAATCTGGGGAAAATCGGCAAAATAAAATGTATAGGTATTTTGCGCATGGCGGTTCTCAAATCCGATTAAGTTACGGTGTCGTTTTCTACTGGGATGCCATAATCGAGAATCATCATGAAAACCAAAGCTATATATACAACCGGCCAGGCTGCCGAAGTCTGCAATCTTTCGCAGCAGACGATCATTCGCTGCTTCGATAGCGGGCGGCTGCAAGGTTTTCGCGTGCCGGGTAGCAAATTCCGGCGTATTCCCCACGATTCGCTCATGCAGTTCATGCGAGATAACAACATTCCGCTGGGAAATATCGATGGGAGAAAGGTTCGCGTTCTGGTCGTCGCCAACGATCCGCAATCGACCCCGCAGCTGCTAGAGGCCCTGAAAAACGACCCCAAATTTGAAACTCAAACCGCCTGCACCTGCTATGACGCGGGAATCGCTACCGGGCAGTTTCACCCTGACGTGATTGTTGTCGATCCGCTGCCACCGGAAATCAATCCCGTGATGATATGCGAGGCAATCCGCGGTAATCCGGAGCTTTTGGACGTGAAAATACTGGTCATTTCCAAAAAACCGCTCAGCGGCGGACTTGGAATTTCCCCGCAAATCCAAGCCGACGTCTTCGTCAAAAAACCCTTCGATTTGCAGGAAATGATAGGGGAAATCTTGCAGCTGAATCAGATTTAACCCTACCACTAAACATTTGTTTTTCAAAGCCTTACGCACGTCATTTTGCACCTCAAATATGGGTAAAAAAAATTGGATTATTACCCGAATTATCCGAATTACCCACCCGAAAAAAGCGATAGATATAATAGAGGATCACGCCATTTATATACCGCAATGATCCCTGTGAAAAGTAGATAGCTCAGTAAATTTTTATGAGGACCTGGAGGCTTACGATGCATCGGGAAGAAAAAACTCACGTTCTGGTTGTTGATGACGAACCCGCACTGAGAGGCCTGCTTGTGGACGCTCTGAGCGGTAATGGAAAGCTCGTCATCGAGTCGGCAGGGAGTGGGAAAGAGGCACTGGATATGGCTCAACGCAAAAAGCCCGACATTCTCATTACCGACCTTTCGCTAGGTGATTGCAGCGGGCTGGACGTGATGGAAAATCTCCGCAAGACCGTCGGCGAGGTGCCATCCGTAGTCATCACCGGCCGCGACGACGTGGCGAGCTTCAGCGAGGCATCGCGTTATCGCCCTATCGAGCTGATGACAAAACCGCTGAATATCGCACGCCTCCAGGAAACCATCACCAAAGAAGTTGACCGCCAAGCCAACCAGCACACCGAAGCCTCCGAAGTTACCGAGGCACCCCCTGCTGGAATGATGGTGGAAAAACAACTGCGACAAAGCTGCGCCGAACTTTCAGGCGCCTATCGCAGCTTAAGCGAACAAATTTCTCGCAACAACCACGTCATACGACATCAACACGAACTGATCTCCGCCAAGAGCGACGACGACGTCTTTAGGTTGTTCTTCCAAATGTTCGTCCATGAGAGCGGGCAGTCTGTTTTTGGTGCTGCACTTGTTTGTGACGCCGAAGCCGAGCTGCGCGTCGTGGGACGATTCGGCGTTCCGGGCCCCGACTCGCTAGAGTTCTGCCAGTCGCTGTCCGAACCGCTAATCGAGAATCTGCTGGTTAACCCGCAATCGCAAATCATCGAGGTCAGCGAAATCGCCGACTGCTTCGATCCGAGCATCCAGCGATTTTTACCGGGCATGACGGTGTTGGCGGTTCCGCTGATTCCTGCCCCCGGCGAAATGATCGGCATGGTGTTGCTGTATCGCAAAGGCGAACAGCCTTTCTGCGAACACGATCTCGAAATCGCCGAGCGGATCAGCTTCCCCACCGCAGCAGCCGTCAGACGCAACGACTGATCGACAGCGGCACCAAACGTCTATCCTACAAACGGCAGCGCCGTTACGCACGCAGCTGTGGGCGATGGGATATGAACGATCAATTCCGTACCAACCTCCGCGACATCCGGGGCGACGTAGCCCATGGCGATGACTTTTCCGAGCTTTGGGCTGAAAGTTCCGCTTGTGATGTTTCCGACCTCGCGAGAATTTTTTGCATCCGCAGTGGTTATGGGTGTACCAAGCGTGGGAATGATACCCTCACCCGGTGGGGTCATCAAATCGCGCAGATTTTTTGCTTCGTCTGCTGCGCCGCCACTTAAATCGCCCGTCTCTGCACCGCCGCCACTGGTTTCCAGAATCAACCCCACGCGGCGTCGCGCAGGAGTTTTGGCGGCAAGCTTGGCGATGGCGTCGGCACCGATGAAATCATGATTCAGCTCAACGCAACTCATCAGCCCCCCCGTCACCGGATCGGTCATCTCGTTTATCTCATGCCCGTAACGACAACGCCCCGCCTCAATCCGCAAAATATCGCGGGCTGCCATCCCTACCGGAGCAACTGCGTTTTCGCCCGCCTTTTTCGTAATTTTCGTAATAAACTCCCACGCCTTACCGGCGAACATTCCGGGCACCATCACTTCCAGCGTCCACTCACCGCTGTAGCTTACGCGAGTGGCGATATAGTTGGCGATCATCAGCGAGCCCATCTTCGCCCCCCCGTCAGCAAGATCGTCGATGCTTATGGGCAGCACTTTGCGGAGGATATCTTGGGCAGCTGGGCCGGAAACGGCAAACTGGTAGACCTTTTCCGTCTGGTCGTCAATTTTAACGTCGTCGATCTGCTGGGCCTTGAGATGCTCGATAACCTTTTCGCGATTTCCAGCGTTGGTCGTCAGCACCCAGAATTTCGACAACCGCAGCAGAAAGCATTCATCGATAATTCCGCCGCGTTCGTTACACAGCAGTGTGTGGGCGGCGGTGTCGTCTTCTTGGCGGGCAACGTCGTGGGTGCAAACTCGCTCCAGCAAATCCAGTGCGCCGTTTCCGCGGATACGAACCCGCCCAAGATGCGAAATGTCAAATATCCCCGCCCTGCTGCGAACGTTTTTTGCTTCACCGGCGGCGTCACCGTAACTGACGGGCACTTCCCATCCACCCTCCTCGCCCATAACGGCGTCGGCTGCAATGTGTAGTGATAACGTTCCTGACTTTTTCAATTCATCGTTCATATAAACATCCATGTTTCTTCGGTACCTAGTAGGGTCGGCCATTGCCGACCTCTTTCGCAGTGTCATTGCGAGGAGCGTAGCGACGCGGCAACCCCTAGCAGGGGTGGCAATCGACAACGTCGGAGGTAAGGGCGGTGTGACCGTAGCGATTATTATTGCCTCCGCTGCTAGCGGCGAGATTGCTTCGCTTCGCTCGCAATGACAATGCTAATTTACCTCCGGCGTTGCCGGTGGTCGGCAATGGCCGACCCTACGCTATCATTCTTCAAATTTTTCGGACTGAAACAGATAGACCGTCGTTTCGGGATCGCGCCATGCATCGGCTGGCAAACCAGCCTTGTGCGAGCAGCAGTACCCCAAAAATTCTTCCACGCCCCAACCCTGATCCGTCGCGACTTCCGGTAGGAAGCATCCGCTACGCGCACCGCTAACGATGTAAATTCCGTCTTTGCCGATTTCGAGTGCCTCGGGGTTGTCCGTTTTTTTCAGCGGCGACAGCACCGACACTTCCACAGTCAAATGCTCGAGTTCCTCGGGCGTAATGGGGTTATCTAAAAATCGCGGATCGCGGGCAGCGGAACATCCCATTTCGACGATCATTTTCCCCAGCGGCAGCGAGGGGTTAAACGTCCCGATACACCCCCGCAGCATTCCGCCGTTAGTAAGCGTAACGAAACACCCGCGTTTTTCAGCCAACAGTCCAGCAGCATCCTCACCCGCAGGTGCCAACTGATTCGACACCTCAGCTGTCACCGCCCCGCGAGCCAAAGACATCAGCTTCGCCCGATCTTCAATAGAGATAGTCATTTTTCAATTCCTTTCAGGAATTAGGCACTAGTGATTAGGCACCAGGCACTCGGATTTTTCTTCCTAGTGCCTAATCCCTATCACCTATTGCCTTCCTCAGAAAAGATATTTCACAGCCACGAATCCGCCGACCAGCAGAATCGTAAATACCAATGCGATGAGGTTGAAATACTTATCGATAAACGGCAACGCCTTAGGCCCAGCCAATCTAACAGTACCTGCCACCAGGAAAAACCTCGCCGACCTGCTGATAACGGCCGCGATAATGAATATCGCGAAGTTGATCTTGAACACACCCGCCGTGATCGTGATTAGCTTAAACGGCAGCGGCGTGAACCCTGCTGCAAATACTACCCAGAAGTCCCAATCGTTATATGCAACCTGTACGTGATCGAATTTTTCCTGCGTGAACCCTGCCCATGCAAACCAATCGAAGGCGTACTGCTGCAAGCCGTCCCACAGCCATAGACCAATGCAGTATCCCAAAATTCCACCAAGCACACTCGCCACGCTGCAAACAGTTGCATATCGCAGCCATTTTTTGCGGTTACCCAAAACCAGCGGCATGAGCAGCACGTCGGGGGGAATGGGAAAGAAGCTGCTTTCGGCGAAGCTCAGAATAAACAGCGCAACGGCAGCCGACGGTTTGTACGCCCACGCCAAAGTCCAGTCGTAAACTCGCCGATGAATGTGATACCACGGGGCTTTTTTATGCTCGCCGATCCGCGCACCGCAATGGTCGCAGTAGGCAGACTCGGCGGAGATGCGATGCTTACATTTTGGACATTCGATTTTATCCATGTTTTCCCTTGTTTGCTGAATATTTTTATATACGTCCGGAACAGTTGCTCGGCGGTGGAATATTCCTCGGCCCACCTCGCTTCGATAGAGTAATGCATTATGGTGCGGGGTGTAAAGAAAACAATCAACCATCAATTCAAAAGATAAATCGTAATCTGTTAAAATCGAAATCCTAAAAGCTAAATTCTAAACAAACACGAAATTCAAATTATCAAAATCCAAAACATGGATACTGATGATGAATTAATGTCTTGGTTTCTAAAATTTAAATTTTAAATATTCGAAATTGTTTCGGATTTAGGTTTTCGTATTTCGGTTTTTTGTTGCTAATTTGCACTGTAACACTAACAGTCTAGCCTGAAATGCTCTAAAATGCAGCGATGGACAAGTGCGACAAAAAAGTGCTATTGGCGATGAGCGGAGGTGTAGACTCTTCCGTGGCGGGGGCGATGCTGCTTGACGCCGGGTACGACGTGACGGGTGTCTACATGTACATCAATCCGCACTGCAACGACGGTGACGATACTCCCGACATCACTCAAGCCTCGCTCGACGCCGAGAAAACCGCCCGCTCGCTGGGAATACAGCTGCACGTGCTGGATCTGCGCAACGAGTTCACGCAGGTGATCGATTATTTCGTCAGCGAGTACGCCCGCGGACGAACACCGAACCCCTGCGTGTTTTGCAACCGCCTGATGAAGTTCGGGAAGCTGGTAGAATTCGCCGACTCGCTCGGAATCGAACATTTCGCCACCGGACACTACGCCCGCACAATTCAACGCGACGGAAAAACGCTGCTGGCACGTGCTGCATCCAAAAAAGATCAGGTCTATGCATTGTTTGCCATCGCACCCGAAGTTGTCGCGCGAATAGTATTACCACTCGGGGAATTATCCGGAAAAGACGAAGTTCGCCGCCGCGCCGAACAGCTGGGTTTAGAGGCGTACAACAAACCCGACAGCCAGGAAGTTTGCTTCGTGCCCGACGACGACTACGTTGCGTTTCTGGAGAATTTTTCGGCACAGACACCGCAGATCATGACCCCCGGGCGGATCGTAAACACAGCTGGGGAGCAACTCGGAACGCACGACGGTTTCGCACGGTTCACAATCGGGCAGCGCCGCGGGCTGCGCGTGGCAGCAGGTGTGCCGATGTACGTCACCCGCATCGACCCGGCCAGCGGAGACGTGACGCTCGGAACGCGCGAAGAAGTTTGCGGGACGATGCTGTCGGTATCGGGGGCAAACTGGCACGCCAAACCAACCTGCGACGAGTTCGACGCCATCGTACAGATTCGCTACAACCATCGCGGGGCAGCTGCGCGCGTAAAAGTCACCGGCGACAATACCTTTGATGTGGAATTCGCCGAACCCGTCCACGCGATAACTCCGGGGCAGGCGGCGGTGATTTTTGACGACGACGTACTATTGGGCGGTGGGTGGATCGAATAATGCCCTCATAAGGTAACCATTCACGCAAAAATTTAGACAGGATCACAAGATGACCTAATTTTCAATTTTCAATTTCAAATTTACAATTGGAATTCGTAAATGGGAAATTGCCAATTTGCTCTATCCTGTTATCCTGTCAAAAATATTAATTTGATTAACAGGAAAAAGAGTGTGAACGCTACCCTCAAAGACAGCAACTACACCGTCCCGCACAAATTTAGACTCATCGCGATTCAATCGCCACCGTCACCGACTTTTGTCACGCTACTTTTTTCTTCGCAAGGATTTATCGAAAACGATTTCAACCCTGAACACCTCTCTGCAGCAATGATCACAAAACCCCTTATTTTATACGGCGTAATTAATGTGAAACTTTTTTTCTCTATAGGGAATTTCCTGATAGCTGTTGTAACTAACGATCTACAATCGATTAAAGTTGGAGATGTTGCAAGGGTATTTGGCTAGTTGGGATTATTGAAATTATATCATTGACTTCTCGCCCAAAATGCCACAAAATGTTAGCAGTCAGGGATTATATCCAGACACAACTGGGTGTATAAAAACTGTGAAATTTAGCTGTTTGGCTGGGTTTGGCGATGATGGACTTATGTGTGCATCAGGGGCGATTGTATTGTGAAGGAGACACTTATGGAAACGGGTAAAGTTAAGTGGTTCAACAATTCCAAGGGCTGGGGTTTCATCACTACAGAAGACGGTTCGGAAGCTTTTGTACATTACAGCGACGTCGATGGCGACGGATTCAAAGCGCTGTACGTTGGTGACACCGTGGAGTTCGAGATGGCTGATGGCCCGCGTGGTGCAAAAGCGATTTCCGTTCGTAAGCTTTAACGCCTGGGAAAAGTTTGGGCTGGAGTATTTACAGAGAGCTTCTAAGTTTAAAATGCTCGGCGTCGTGAAGTTGAGTGGTGCTATTCTCTCGCTGGCCGTTTGAGCGAGCTTGGGTTCTGTGGTTGTTTGATGGGGTAGAACTGTTTCACCGCAACATAAGAAAAGCAAAAATCTGCATGATCGTCGGAGGAGAATGGACGCACCTTGCAGGTAGCGTTCCTCAATCATTTCGCTTTTCAAATGACAGGATGTGTCGTTTCTCATCAATCTTGTTTATGTCAACAAATTCAAGATGCCGGGCAATAATGAACTTCGCGAATGCAATTGTCCAAAAGGCTGTTTCGTAGGTAAAATCTCCTTCATCTGGAACACTTATTTTCCCTTTTCTAACTCCCGTAACCGGATCAAAACTTTTCGACAATTCATTGTTTTGTTTCAACCTAGCTAAATCATCTTGCATTTCCAGATAAAGCTTCCCGCCTTTACATAATATCTTCTGCACTTGATATGCGATCAAATCCATTTCCGCATATGAGCATTCTACTATATTCTCGGGAAATAATACGGAATCAAAGCTGTTCTCAGAAAATGGAATTTTGTCAAAGCAACCAACATGAAATTCTGCGGAACTATTCAACGCTGATGCGATCTCACAAGCTAGACTAATCGCCTCTCGCGAACAATCAAGCCCCACTGCTTGAACGCCAAGCTGTTCCAGTTCAAATGTGACCTTACCTGCCCCACAGCCAAGGTCTAACACTCTCTGCCCGGGAAAAATTACTTCTTTCAAGAATGGGCGCAGCCTTGCCGTATACTTGCGAGCTTCTTCCGTACGGTAATCAAGTCTGGGGTGGCGGGTTCGAATAATTGCATCAGATAATGCAGAGGCTTGCTCTGGTTTCATGCGCATGTCCTTAAGAGAGAACAATTGATTGAATAAAAAACATCCTCGTCACATTTACGCAACTTCCAGGCGAAGCTCTTCCTGAGTTATACCAGCTGCTTCCCGAGCTTGCTTGAGCATCACGCCGATCTTAAATTGTTCGTACCCGGAATCAAAGTCCTTGGCAAACTCAGAATCTTTGGTTTTGCGTTTTTTAATGTATTTTTTTAGATCACTCATTTTTTCTTTCTCCTGAAATAATCTTGTTTTCTTTTCACAGTCATCCCATAGCCAGGGCCTACGCACACTTTTTTGCTGTAGTAATTGTTATGACCTTCAGTAAATGTTAATAAGTAACTGATATGATTGTTGTAAAGAGTTGGTGATGGATCACCGACAAATAGCAATTTTTGCAAGGCTGCGATATGAACGACAAAAACCTGGAATCGGCTACACCTTCAATTCTGGAACATTTTCACGATCTGGATGACCCACGAAGTGACATTAACA
>DAOVZK010000087.1 GCA_030635145.1 Planctomycetota bacterium
GCAGATTTGGTTTAGAACGGTATTCTTTGATGCAGCGGGTTGCATGGGTTACTCCTGTCTGTCTAACGCAAACAGAGTACCTCATAACCCGCTACTTTGCAAAAATCAGACATCCCACCAACCGGCTATGGGATGACTGTGAACTTTTTATTAAAAATTCTTTTTTTGACAGGATCACAGGATTAATTACAAATTATTGAAAAAGAAAACAAAAACTATTAACTGTAGACCCCGTCGCAACGGGCAGGGCTGAATTCTATCAGATGTACGACATTTTCAATTATGATTAACAAGATTTTTTAACATATATCCTATCCTGTTATCCTGTCTAAATTTTCGCGTGAACGGTTACAAATGCTCTAGCTCGACTGCGTTTCGGTTCCGTTGTGAACTTCTTCGGTTTCTTCGGAAGCTTCGACAGCTTCGGGTTCTTCTGTGGGTTTGGGGTCCGCCGACTCAAAGAACAGATGCCGATTATCGTCATCGTCGTCCTGATCTTCAGTTTCCCTCTCGCGAACGCTGACAACAATCTTCGTGAAGTCCTTGTAGTTCCCGCGGAGAATATCTTCACTGACGGGGTCTTCGATGTGATGCTCGATTGCTCTTCGTAGCGGACGGGCACCGAAATCGGGATTAAAACCCTTGTCGATGAGAAATTCTTTCGCGTCGTCGCTGAGGTCCAGCTTCAGACCGTGGTCTCCCAGGCGCTCGCGAACCTTCCGCAGCTCGAAGTCGACGATAATCTGCAGATTTTCACGGGTCAGAGACTTAAACACGATGATATCGTCGAGGCGGTTGATAAATTCCGGCCGGAAATGCCGCTCGATTTCCTTGTGCAGCAAATCCTTGGTTTTCTCGTACGTTGCCTCTTCGTCGCGTTTGCCGAACCCGAACCCACCGCCGGATTTGATCATCTCGGCACCGATGTTCGTAGTCAGAATCACGATCGTATTGCGGAAGTCGACCTTACGCCCGAACGAGTCGGTGAGCTGGCCTTCTTCCATAACCTGCAGCAACATGTTGAACACATCCGAGTGTGCTTTTTCGATTTCGTCCAGCAGCAGCACCGCGTATGGGCGGCGGCGAATTTGCTCGGTCAGCTGGCCGCCTTCTTCGTAACCGACGTATCCGGGAGGGGCACCGATGAGGCGTGAAACGTTGTGCTTCTCCATGTACTCGCTCATGTCGATTTGAATGAGGGCTTCTTCGTCGCCGAACATAAACTCGGCAAGTGCCTTACTCAGCAGCGTTTTACCGACACCACTTGGCCCGGCAAAAATAAACGAACCCATCGGCCGACGGGGATCTTTCAATCCACTGCGGGCACGCCGTATGCTTTTGGACACGGCGATGATGGCTTCTTCCTGGCTGACGACACGTTTGTGAAGTTCCTTCTCCATCTCCAGCAGACGCTGTGCTTCTTCCTTCTCAAGACGCGTCAGCGGAATGCCGGTCATTTTGCTGACGACCTCGGCGACGACTTCTTCGTCAACCAGCCCGGCAGTTTTCGCACTGGATTCTTTCCAGTTTCGCTGCATGTCTGCTTTTTCAGCGCGAAGCTGTTCTGCCTTGTCGCGAAGCTCTGCTGCTTTTTCGTAGTCGGCGTTTTTGACGGCGGCGTCCTTGTCGATGCTCAATCGTTCGATTTCACTCTCAAGGCTGGCGAGGTCCGGGGGCTTGGTCATATTTTTCAGCCTGATACGGGCACCCGCTTCGTCGATAACGTCGATGGACTTGTCTGGCTGGACACGGCCGTTGATGTAACGGTTGGAAAGCTCGATAGCCTGATCCAACGCACCGTCAGTAATCTTCACCTTGTGGTGGTCTTCGTAACGGTCACGCAAACCCTTGAGAATATCCAGCGTCTGCTGCTTGTTGGGCGGATTGACGATAATCGTCTGGAACCGCCGCTCAAGCGCGCTGTCCTTCTCGATGTACTTGCGATACTCGTCCATGGTCGTGGCCCCGACGCATTGGATTTCACCACGCGAGAGGCTTGGTTTTAGCACATTTGCGGCATCGATGGCACCTTCGGCGCCACCGGCCCCGACGAGCGTGTGCAGCTCGTCGATGAACAGAATAACGTTTTTGGCGCGGCGGACTTCGTTCATGACGGCTTTGATGCGTTCTTCGAACTGCCCGCGATATTTCGTACCAGCCACCATCATCGCCAAATCAAGCGCCACGATCCGCTGATCGTACAGTAGTTCGGGGACTTCCTTTTTGATAATGTGCTGGGCGAGGCCTTCGAGGATGGCGGTTTTACCGACGCCAGCTTCACCGAGCAGCACGGGGTTGTTCTTCGTCCGGCGGCAAAGCACCTGAATGACACGTTCGATTTCGTCGACACGCCCGATAACGGGGTCGAGTTCATCTTCGCGAGCCAAGGCCGTCAAGTCGCGTCCGAAATTATCCAGCGCGGGGGTCTTGCTTTTTGTTTTTCGCTGCTGCGGACCGCGTGGCCCACCTGCAGTTGCAGGCTCATTACCGGCGACAGGAGCGCCACCGACTTCGTCAGGTTCAACGCCTGCACCGAGCAGCTGAAGCACTTCGTCGCGAACTTCTTCGAGTTTCAGCTCGAGGTTCATCAGCACCTGCGCAGCTACACCGTCGTGCTCGCGAAGCAATCCCAGCAGGATGTGCTCCGTGCCGACGTAATTGTGATTCAAGTTGCGAGCCTCCTCGATGGAGTACTCGATGACCTTTTTGGCACGAGGGGTTTGCGGAAGCTTGCCCATGGTGACCATGTCAGGCCCGGCCTTGACGAGCTTTTCGACTTCCATGCGAACTTTGTGCAGCTCAACGCCGAGGTTCTTCAGCACGTTGGCACCAACGCCCGTACCTTCCTTGACCAGCCCGAGCAAAATATGCTCAGTGCCGACGTATTCGTGGTTGAAGCGTTGTGCTTCCTGGTTCGCCAAGGCCATTACTTTTCGTGCTCGTTCTGTAAATCTTTCAAACATTCTTAAGGATGCTCCTCATGTAAATCAGAATCGCCATGTGCTGATTTTCTCAGCATCGGCCGGATTATATACCAATTCATCAAAATTTCATAGGCTAAGTGATAACCCTTCATCATTCTATCGGCATAGAAGACGAAAAAGTTTGAAATAACCTCAAAAGCTGAAAATATCCAATGGCCAAGGCCAAAGCCAAAAGTCGGCGATCCCTCTATTATCAATATTTATAGGAACTTAAGTAAGGCATCCACGCTGGGGGTTGGGATTTGGGATGTCATTGCGAGGAGCGCAGCGACGCGGCAACCCCTGGCAGGGGCGGCAACCAGCAACGCCGGTGGTAAATAACTCCTCGCGGGGTGGGCGGCGTGACCGTAGCGATTATTATTGCCTCCGCTGCTAGCGGCGAGATTGCTTTGCGGAGTTTATGCCGAGCAAAGCGAAGTGCTCGCAATGACAAGCTAAAGTCATGTTTTCAAAGGCAGATTTGGTGCTTCAATGGTCATTTGGATTTGGGCATTGGACATTACGGCGGGTTATGCCGCTTTGGCTTTGCGAGCGAATAATTCCTTCAGTTCCGGGCATCGCATGATTTTCGCC
>DAOVZK010000053.1 GCA_030635145.1 Planctomycetota bacterium
ATCGAGGCGATGGCCTTACAAATGCGTGACAACGCCAAGGACGAAACTCAGCGTAAGAACCTGGACCAGCTCATCGCCACGGCCCGCGTTGAAACCCAGCTCAACGAGAACAATGTAAAGGACTTCCTGAAACTTTACGGTGACGATAAGGGTCAAGTCACCCTCGCCAACTGGAAAGCCAAGGGCAAGAACGTTGAGTTCTTCGAGCTGCTCGACACCGACGCCCCTGACGAAAACGTTTTGACGAAGGATGAACTTGACAAGAACCTTCCGCAGTCGTCGTATCAGATTTCCACGACAGCTGGGAGCCTAATCGTCCGAAAGGTCATTGACGATTCGCTCGGAACCAGTCTCCAGACCCGGGTAAAATGTGATTTCGACCTGGTGAAGGACAAAAACGTTACCGAGCTTGGAGTTAGGCTGAACCCGGAGGGGAAAACATTTATCACACCGGCGGCAATTGAAGGCGTCACGAGCAGTTATCGCGACGAATTGATTGACTATGAAGGCGGCGTGATGTTTGTGGTTGAAAACGTCAAACCGAACATTAGCGTGCTGAATCTCAAGGAACGTATCCGCGACACGCGGCGTAAATCGGACTTCGGGCAGCAGGCCGGTAATAGTTTCGATGTTGTCGGGCTGACAAGTGCGGGCAAGGATAAATTCTCGGCGTTCGTGGTTCTGGTAACCAAGGAAGACCCCGACAAGCTCAAGACCCCGCAGGAAAAAGAAACCTTCGCCATCGCTGAACTGGCCCTGCTGACGGAGGCTATCGAGAGCGAAGAGATTATGGACATCCGCAGTTTCAACCCGTCAATTGCAGGAGCAATGGCCCAGTGGACGGTCGTGCTTGTTATCCTGAGCTGGTTGGCGATCGTGGGATACCTTTGGCTGCGATTCGGTTCGATCCGCTGGGGTCTGGCCGCCGTCGTCTGCCTTATCCACGACGTCATCATCGTCGTCGGAATGATCGCGGTGTCCGGCTGGGTAGCTGGTACTGCGTTCGGTGATGCACTCGGAATTACGTCGTTTAAAATCGACCTGGCGATGGTGGCAGCTATCCTGACGGTTATCGGTTACTCGGTTAACGACACCATCGTCGTGTTCGACCGAATCCGCGAAAACCGCGGTAAGCTAAAAACCATCACTGCCCCGGTCATCAACGCCTCGATCAACCAGATGCTCCCGCGAACGCTGCTGACTTCGTTCACCACGTTCATGGTCGTGATCATCATGTACATCTGGGGCGGGCCAGGCATCAAACCGTTCAGCTATGCGTTGCTGATCGGTATTATCTTTGGTACGTACTCGTCAATCGCCGTGGCAAGCCCGCTGCTGCTGGGCTTCAAAGAAGCAATCACCGTAAAAGACGATGCTGTAACCGAGGAAGAAGCGGTAGAAAAAACCCCGGGCGACGAAACCCCCGAAACCGTCTAATCGCGGTTTGAAAATAAATTACGGGCGGGTGGCGGTACAAAACTGTCATCCGCCCTTTTTTTAGGTTCATCCGATAGCAGTGGGGCAGGCTGTTCCCGTATGTCATTGCGAGCGTAGCGAAGCAATCTCGCCGTAGCAGGGGTTGCCGCGTCGCTATGCTCCTCGCAATGACAGATAATCCTCAACAGCCGGACATTTACGGGCATTGGTGCTTGGAAATTCCCCTGGGCATTGGGATTTGAACATTGGACATTTTTACTAAGCTATTTGCCTTCCCCGCACAGGATTTGTTATACTCATGGTATGAATACCAACGACACCGAAAAACACTCAACGTATCGCAGCCCGCTTGAATCTCGCTACACCTCGATCGAAATGCGAGAACTTTTCAGCGACAAAAAGAAGTTCGGCACGTGGCGGCGGTTGTGGACAGCTCTCGCCGAGGCCCAGCAGTCCCTTGGGCTGGAAATTTCCGACGAGCAGATCGCACAGATGCGTGGGCACCTTGACGACATCGACTACGACGGCGCAGCTGGTTACGAAAAGAAATTCCGCCACGACGTGATGGCCCACATTCATACATTTGGCGAGGTCGCACCGGCGGCGGCCGGGATCATTCACCTCGGTGCCACCAGCCAGTTCGTAAACTGCAACACCGACATCATCCAGATGCGCGAAGGCCTGGAGATTCTCATCGCGAAAACCGTAAACGTCATCGACGCTCTTGCCAATTTCGCAAACGAGCACCGCGACCTACCGACACTCGGATTCACGCACTTCCAGCCGGCCCAGATGACAACCGTCGGAAAACGCGCCACGCTCTGGTGCATGGACTTCGTCCGCGACCTGCGCGATCTGGAGTATCGCCTCGACGCGTTGGAGTTCCGCGGAGTTAAGGGTACGACCGGCACGCAGGCCAGCTTTTTGGCGCTGTTCGACGGGGATCACGAAAAGGTCAAGCAGCTCGACAAAATTCTCGCCGACAAAATGGGCTTCGACAAAATCGCACCCGTCACGGGCCAAACATATTCGCGTAAAGTCGACGCCGCCGTCGCCCAAACCCTCGCCGGTATCGGGGCAAGCGTCCACAAATTCTGCAACGACATCCGGCTGCTGGCCCATCGCAAGGAAATCGAAGAACCGTTCGCCAAGTCGCAGGTCGGATCGTCGGCGATGGCGTATAAGCGGAATCCGATGCGATGCGAACGTGCGACAGGTATCGCACGATTTTTGATGGACGTTTCGGTCAGTCCCCTGCACACAGCTGCGGAGCAATGGTTGGAGCGTACGCTCGACGACTCGTCCAACAAGCGGCTGGCGATAGCCGAATCTTTCCTCGCCGCCGACGCTATACTGATGATCGTGGCCAACGTCGCAGAAGGCATGGTCGTGTATCCTGCCGTCATCGCCACCAACGCCAACGCAGAGCTGCCGTTCATGGCAACGGAAAACTTCATCATGGCCGGTGTCAAATCCGGCGGCGACCGACAGGAACTGCACGAATCCATCCGCACCCACAGCATGGCTGCCGGGGAGCAGGTGAAACTTCACGGCCGCCCGAACGACCTCATCGAACGCGTGAAAAACGATCCGCTGTTTGCGAAAATCGATATCGACTCGCTGATGGATCCTGCTACATTCATCGGCCGAGCGTCGGAGCAAACGACAGAGTTCATCGCAGAGGTCGTCGCACCTATCCGCAAAAAATACGCACAGCTGATTTGCAAAACCCCCGACCTGGATATCTAACCCACGGCGTGGGCGGCAAAATAGAGTTAGGCCCGAGCAAACACGAGGGGCAGCGAAAGTATGAACCAGAAGAAAAAAGCATACGAAGCACATGAGGTAGCGTACCAGCGAATGAAAGTAAAGGGGCTTTGCTCATGGGCAGAATTCAACGCTCAAAATGAGCATTGCAATGGTCTTGATGCCCACCTGGAGCGGTTCATGGCCGATGCACTCCTGCAGCCGTGGGCTCCAAGCAATGGAAAAGCAATTGAAATTGGTTGTGGTACCGGGCCGGTCACCAGATGGCTTGCAAAACGTGGGTTCAAATCTCTGGGAATCGATATCAGCAAGACAGCCATCGCAATGGCTAAAGAGCAATCGAAGGGTCTCGAAATTCGCTTCAAGCAGGCCGACATCTGCACCGACTTGCCTTCAAAACCAGGAGTATTCGATTTGGTAGTTGATGGACACTGCCTGCATTGCATCACCCAACCCAAAGACCGCAAAGCATTTTTAAATAACGCATATAGGATTCTTAAACCCGGTGGGCTTTTTCTCGTTTCGACAATGGCCCGGCCGATAGATCGGCAAACCTTTGCCAAAAAATACCAAGAGAAGCTGATTGGTTCAACCTTATACGCCGCATGGGACACCGCCAAGGATTTCAAGAATCACCGGACCATTAAGGGTAAGGCATACTTACCGACCCGTTACATCGGACATTGGAAAGATCTTCTTGCGGAGATCAAAACCGCCGGATTTCATCTACAACAGGTACGGCTAAATTTGCATTACACCAACGATCCAATCAGTTCACTTTGTGTGGGTGCATTGGTTCCTACTGAGAAGTCGAAGAATGGATAAAATAGAAGAAAACCTTCAATTGGTCGAACCGACGACAGCAATGCGGGATGCGTACATGGATTTCCTTGCCGATTTTACACGCGCCAGTGAGACAGCAACCGATGGTACCGGCGGAAATGCGGAAGATGGCTTCGCTGCTCTCGTTAAGAAACTAACAGACTACTCCAAGGGAATTAACCTTAGCGACGGATGGGTCACAGCCAGCACGTTCTGGGCCGTTCGCAATAGTGAGATTATTGGTGTGTGCAATATCCGTCATCAATTGATTGAAAGGCTGCGAGATTTCGGCGGGCACATCGGTTATTCCATTCGGCCAAGCGAGCGAAATAAAGGTTTCGGTACGGAAATGCTGAAGCTGGCGTTGAAAAAAGCCCGCGGGTTTGGTATTGATCGGGCGCTTATCACCTGCAACAAGGACAACATCGCCTCGCAGCGAGTGATCCAGAAAAATGGTGGCGTGCTGGACAGCGAAAGCTACTCCAAGCAAGCCGGGCGCATAACCCAACGGTATTGGATTAACCTTGGATTAAGCAGGTAGGGTCGGCCATTGCCGCCCACCGGCAACGCCGGAGGTAAATTAGCATTGTCATTGCGAGCGAAGCGAAGCAATCTCGTTTTCGGCAGTTTAGATTGCCGCGTCGCTGCGCTCCTCGCAATGACAACACGGAAGATGGTCGGGGATCCCCGACCCTACTTCCCAAGAAGCCCGTCCAGCAGCCCGCCGCCTTTCTTTTCATCCTTTTTGCCGTCGTCCTTTTTGCCGCCCAGGAGTTCACTCACACCATCAAGCGGGCTGTCGCCTTCACCAGTCAGGGATTTCTTCAGATACTCGGCGAGGGCTTCTTTGTCCTGTTCGGCCCAAACCTTAGGTTCCTTACCCCAAAGCTTTCGGTTCGAGGAAATATTCTTGCCTAGTATGATAACGGGTGGAAAATCGGCTATGAGAATCGTCTCGGCCTTGATCTTAACAATCGCCCACGCCGCCCGCTCGCGAAGAATATCGTCGGCGGAAAGCTTCTGATACCCCTTGAGCTTAGCAAGTTCGAGCTGCTTGGCGTGTTCGTCTTCCAGCGAAACTTCTTGCGGCTGCTCTTCCTTATCGTCCATGTACTCCTTGAGTTTCTCGAGATACTCATTTAGCTCTTTAACTTTGTTAACGTATTCAAGATTCGCCGGTATCAGCTTATTGAGGTCAAACTGCGGCGGCGACGGTGGTGCCTCCTCTTTCGACGGATAAACTTCGCCTGGCTTGTCACGTTTTTCGTTCAACTGAAGGCGGTCGCACTGAATCAGGTCAACCACCAGCCGTTTGGCCAGCAGATCGCTCATCGAAACGTCCAGCACAATAGTCTCGGCCTGGAAGCTGTTATTCGTAGCCGTTTTGGGATCGGTCACCTGCAGGCCGTTGATTTCGAATCTCCCGCGAAGCAACGAAAACGATGTCGCACGAATGTTGACCTCTGCCCCGTTTGCCTTGCCAAGTTGATCGGCCAGTATGCTTGTGTAATCTTGCGAGCTGGCGACCCAAATACCACCGCCGAAAATCACGACAACTATGACCACAAAAATAAGCCCCTTCTTGCGAAGTATCGGCGACTTCTTGGCGAGTGCCTCGGCGAGGGTTGCTTTTTGCTTACCGAACACTATTCGCAAAACAATGCGTGTGAAAATATTGCTGCTGACTTTCTGCACCCCACCCTTGGCGGACATCGCCATAAGCCCCTTACGCAACGACCGAATAAACAACCCCGCGATGATCGCCAAAACCCCACCGACGATCAGCCCGAAGATCAGCCCCGCGAACACGCAGTATATCTGAAAGTCCAAAAACGCCAGCACCGGAGTATCACACACCGACCGCACAAGCGGGGCGAACCCAGCCTTATGGATGAGGAAAAATCCAAGCTCGTAGCACAGCGGTGCCCCGGTAATGGAAATCAGCTTACCCAACGCCAGTGCGAAAACGGCGGAAGGAACATTCGCATTGAGAATAAGCAGCAGCAGAACGATAATAAAAACCGTAAGGTTGAATCCGGGGATCATACCCCAGAGAAAACCCAGCAGCACACCGAGAGCAACATCTCGCGACGTAGCCCCACCACGAAGAATCTTCATCGTTTTTCTGAACAGTGCCCATGGTCCCATAATAGTCTCCTTCGCATTAATATGTTAACAGCCCTGATCTACGCGTGTTTGCGTAACTGAATTCTATCCATTTGTCGGTCTTGAAGTCTAGCAAAAATAATTTGAGCGATCATCGCCCCCAGCATCGCCAGCAGCATATCGCTCTGGGCGTCCCAGATAATTGTGCGAAATTTACGCCAGCCCGACAGCTTTATCCGGTGCGTAGTATTCTCGCGGATCGGTGATGTATCCAGTAATTGCACTGGCTGCTGCCGTCAGCGGACTTGCCAGGAAAATGCCCGCTTCTTTGTGGCCCATGCGGCCGGGGAAATTCCGGTTCGTCGTCGACACGACATTCACGGGCTTGTTCGCACGGCCGAAAGTATCCTGCGGGCCGCCCAGACAGGCTGCGCAGCTCGCCGGGCCAACTTCGCAGCCGGCTGCGACGAAAATTTCACGCAACGTCTTGCCGTTTACCTTACAGCTGTCCAAATCGCAATCGACCTCGGTCGTCGCCGGTACGATAAACGTGTCGACCTTCACGCTTTGCCCGTCCAAAACCGTAGCCGCCGCGATCATGTCGATTGTTTTTCCGCCCGTACATGACCCGATATACGACCGGTCGATTTTGACATCACTAATCTCACGTGCCAGAACTCGCCGATCCGGGCAGTGCGGCTGTGCGACGGTGGGTTCGATTTTCGACACGTCGAATTCGCAGACGGCTTCGTATTTAGCATCGGAGTCGGACTCGACAATCTCGAATTCCGGTGCATTTTCGCGTGCGCGATCGTTAACGTAGTCGATCGTCACGTCGTCGGGCGCGATGATTCCGCTTTTACCACCGGCCTCGATTGCCATGTTGCAAATCGTGCAGCGTTCTTCCATGTTCAGCGACATAACGGCATCGCCGGTAAATTCCATCGCCTGGTACGTCGCACCGTCGAAACCGATCTCGCCGATAACGTGCAGGATCAAATCCTTCGCCATCAGATATGGGGGGAGTTCACCGTTAAACACAAATTTTTGCGTCGTGGGAACCTTTAACCACAACTTGCCGGTACCCATCACGAATCCGGCGTCGGTATTGCCGATGCCCGTGGCCAGTTCGCCAAACGCACCGTGGGTGCAGGTGTGCGAGTCGGTACCGAGCAGAATCTCACCGGGGCGAGTATGGCCGTTCTGCGGGAGGGCAGAGTGGCAGACACCGCGATAGCTTGTCGTGGTGGCGTCGGCGTACGGAGCGGGGATCCCGTCACTATCGATATCGATAAAATCGGGGTCGTAGAAAAATCGCAGCCCCTGCCGTTTGGCAAAGTCGCGAAGAATGCCAATATTTCGCCGTGCCCTGGGGTCGGCAGTGAAGATGTAATGGTCGGGAACGATGACGATCTTCTCGGGGTCGAAAACTTTGGCATCGCGGCCGAAACGTTCCTCGAAAATTCCTATCGTGCCCGGCCCGCAGATGTCGTGAGTCATCAAAACATCGATATCGCACCAGATATTCTCACCCGGAGTAACATCACTGCGACCCGCATGCCTTGCCATAATTTTTTCTGTAATAGTCATGCCCATTGTTTATTTTCCTGACCCGGTTTCACCGGAATTGTTAACAACTGCTCAAGGTTTAATCTTCACCAAGCCCGCCGCAAGTATAATGAAATTTTAACGATCATTCAATCCCGCTGGAACAATTCTACACGTCATTGTGAAAATTTACGTGCTTTGCACAAGGATTTGTTTATAAAGGAAGTGATAAAAATTTCTTAACACGTAAGGAACCAAATATGGGCGTTTTATTAACAAAACTCGAAAAACTGGGCATCCTGATTTCTGACGGTGCGTGGGGAACGATGCTCCAGAGCAACGGAATGACCACCGACGACTGCCCGGAAGAATGGAACGTTTCGCACCCCGACGCCGTCTGCGCCATCGCCAAAGCCTACGCCGACGCCGGTAGCGACATGAGCCTCACCAACACATTCGGTGGGTCGCGAATCAAACTCGACAAAAAAGGGTACGCCGACCGCGTCGCCGAATTTAACGAAGCCGGTGCGAAAAATTCGCTGGGAGTTGGCGGGTCTGCGATCATCGCCGGTTCGGTCGGGCCTACGGGCGAATTCATCGAACCGCTCGGGGCCATCACCGCTGAGGAAATGGAAGAAGTTTTCGCAGAGCAGATCGCGGCACTACTTAAGGGCGGAGTGCGGGTAATTTGCGTCGAAACGATGATGGCTGTCGAAGAAGCTGTCTGCGCCGTAACCGCGGCGAAAAAACTCGACCCAACAGTCGACGTAATTGCGACCATGACGTTCGACAAAACGCCCAACGGGTTCCGCACGATGATGGGCGTCGATCCG
The DNA here is from genome assembly GCA_030635145.1 of Planctomycetota bacterium. Classification (GTDB taxonomy): domain Bacteria; phylum Planctomycetota; class Phycisphaerae; order SM23-33; family SM23-33; genus DAOVZK01. The sequence goes on from DAOVZK010000053.1 coordinate 8,514, forward strand.
CAACGAGCAGCCGACGAACTCAGCGCCGCCGGGGCCGACGTTTTGGGATCAAACTGCGGAAACGGTATCGAAGGGATGATTGAAGTGGCGGGCGAGTTCCGCAAGCATACGTCCAAGCCGATTCTGATCCACGCCAACGCTGGTGTGCCGGAACTTGTCGGCGGGCAAACGGTTTTCCGCCAGTCGCCAGAGGATTTCGCCGCCAACACACAAGCACTCGTCGACGCCGGGGCGAATATTATCGGTGGATGCTGCGGAACAACTCCGCAACACATAGCCGCCATGAAGGCAGCGGTCGGAAAATAAAAAACTACAGGCTTACGCCCGTGGTATTGCGAAGGTATAAAAAAACCACAAAAAAATAGGCGTGCCCTTTCGCAGAGACTTGACTATAATGTTTCACCATAGAGGTATCTTTTGCAAGTAACTTTTTAAGGAGCAATGGCATGGCAGACGACCTGAAACCCGATGCTGATCTTAATGAACCTCAACCCGTTCCGGTTCCTGTCCCTCCACCAATACCTAATGGTGATGAAGATTCAGAACCGGTTCCCATTCCTGTTCCCGCTCCCATCGAAGAACCCGATCCTATTGCGTTGGTGGAAGATTTCGACGAAGCTGCCCCCACAAAGCGAAAAGCATTTGGCACGGGAACTGGAAGCGATCACAAGACAGACTTCAAACGCGAAATGAACATCACCGGTAAGGGCGCGACGCGATGCCGTTTGTTTACTTCAAAAATCGGCCAAGGCCCGCTGACGCACATGGAAGAAATGATCAACGAGTGGCTGGACGGTGACGATATCGAGGTCAAACATGTCGGGCACGTCATCGGCACAATGGAAGGCAAACGTGCCGAGGACAATGTGCTTGTGTTTGTGTGGCACTAAGAAGCTATCAGCAGCCAGTTATCAGAAATCAGCAAGATGAAAGAAAAGGATCGAAATTTTCTTGCTCTTATCTTACTGACAACTGAAAACTTAAAAAGAAATGGAGTATGAAATGAACTTGGCAAGGACGAAAATTTTGCTGCTGGGGTTATTGGTGCTGTGTGTTGCGTTTGCTGGTGTTCAGAGCGGATGCGAAAAACCCAACGGCCCCAAGCATACCGTCGCAATGACATCCGGCGGGGATAAACCAATAATGAAGGACGTCCGCACCGCCGATACATACAACGATTCAGATCTGCCCGAACCGGTGGCACTGAATCCGGCACCAGTTAAATCCAGCGACCCTGCCCCGTTGGTGGCGTTGGACAACCCGGCCGACGATGTAAAGTTTTACCGCATCAAGGCCGACGACACCTACTGGAAAATCGCCGCCGGCCAACTCAAAAACGGCAAGCGGTGGCGTGAGATCGAGAAACTCAATCCCGGCGTCGATCGAAACAAACTACGGATCGGGCAGACTATTCGCATTCCCGTCAAATAGCCCATCTCGCGGAGCACCCACATGGGCGACCTGGAACTCGACACACCCATACAGTACGTCAAAGGCGTTGGCCCGCGGCGAGCAGAGCAACTTGAAACGCTCGGGGTAAAAACGCTCGAAGATTTGATGATGTACTTCCCGCGGCGGTTCGATCTCCGGCGAGAAGTCCAGCCCATATGCACGCTAAACGATGGCGACGACAACGCCACCATCGCCGGTGAAATTATCGACGCGCGGCAGCGACATGCCCGTCGCCCGATATTCGAAATCCAGCTCCGCGACGAATCCGCCAGCATCACCGCTAAATGGTTCCATGGTGGATACCTCGCCCAGTCGCTTCGGCCGGGGCTTGTGGTTGCACTCAACGGAAAAATCAGCTCGTACAACAACGTACTGCAGATGGTCAACCCCAAGCATCAGATTATCTACGATCCGTCCGGGGCGAAGCTCGATCAGGACGAATTGCTGCCCGTATACCCGGCCGGTGGCAAACTCACCAGCAACATTATCGCCAGCGTCATCCAAAAAGCCCTGCCGCAAGCAACGCAACTACTAAGCGAATGGTTCGACAAAGCATACCTCGCCAAACGCGGTTTGATGACGCGGGACAAAGCCATCTTCGCCATGCACCGGCCCGAAGATCGCGAGCAATGGGCCCATGCCCGGCGGCGATTGGCCTACGAAGAATGCCTGCTCATGCAGCTGGGAATTGCAATCACGCGACAAAAAGAAATTTCGCGCCCGGCACATTCGCTGCTGAGCAATGCCACCGTAGACCAGCGAATTCGGGCGCGGTTTCCGTTTACGCTAACCGATGCGCAGGATCGAACCGTCGCGGAAATCACCGCCGACCTCGCACGCAATCGCCCCATGAACCGCCTGCTGCAAGGTGACGTGGGGTCGGGCAAAACGGTCGTGGCCCTCTACGCTGCCCTGCTGACGGTGGCGAACAAAAAGCAGGTCGCCATCATGGCCCCGACGGGAATTCTCGCCACGCAGCATTACCGCAAAATTCTGGCGTACCTCGAAAACTCGAACGTCAAAACCGAATTGCTGACCGGCGGAATGCCGGTAAAAAAACGCAACCGCGTTCTGGCCGAGCTAGAAAACGGCGACATCCACATTATCGTCGGCACGCATGCGTTACTGAGCAAGACGGTGAAATTCAAGGACCTCGCACTCGTTGTCGTTGACGAGCAGCACAAATTCGGCGTCGAGCAGCGAACGGGCATTCGCGGAAAGGGATTCGCTCCGCATTATCTGGTGATGACGGCTACGCCGATTCCGCGAACGCTGGCGCTGACGGTTTTCGGCGACCTGGACGTTTCGACGATTGACGCTTCGCCCCCCGGCCGCGGAAAAACCACCACCAAATGCGTCAGTGCCAAGGACATTCCCGCGACGATAAAGTTTGTGGAAAAAAAACTCGCTACCGGGCAGCAGGCATATTTTATCTACCCGTTGGTGACGCCTTCACCGCAGCTGGAATTAACGGCGGCGCAGGAAGCGTATCACGAACTCAAGGACGGCCCGCTGGGTAAATACGGTGTCGGGCTTGTGCATGGGCAAATGCCCAGCGATGCAAAAAACTCCGCCATGCGAGACTTCAGCGACGGGAAGACCAAGATTCTCGTCGCGTCGGTGGTAGTCGAAGTCGGCGTAGATGTCCCCGCCGCCAACGTAATGGTCATCACGCACGCTGAGCGGTTCGGCCTGGCACAGCTGCACCAGCTGCGAGGGCGAGTCGGACGAAGCACCGAAAACGCAAACTGCATCCTAATCGCGTCACCGGGAAATCCGCTGGCGCTAAAACGCATGGAGATTCTCACGAAAACCTGCGACGGGTTCAAAATCGCCGAGGAAGACTTGCGAATTCGCGGGCCGGGAGAGTTTTTCGGCACAAAACAGCACGGCCTGCCGGAACTGAAAGTCGCCGACCTGATCGAAGACTTCGAACTGCTGCGCCTTGCCCGCCGCGACGCGTTCGACATCATCGACGAAGACCCCGACCTCGCCATGCCGCATAACCAACAGCTGCGCCGTGCCATGCTCAAACTCTACGCCGACCGCTTAGGACTGATCGCCGGAGCGTAGAGCAGTTTCTCTGAAAAATTCCAAAAAAATTTGGAACAAATCAGCCACTTGAGCATCTAAACGAACCAGTAGTAAGGAGAACATCCATGAAAAAAAGCCTGAATATTTGTCTACTTTGCCTCTTACTGGCCGGCTGCAATGCTACAGTCAATACGGGTGGTGTCGAAGGAGTTATTTTCCCTGCCAGCCAAGCTGATTTCGTAGAGGTAATTGCGACGGCGTATTGGACACCCACCGAATCTGATATTGTTACGGCAATGCCACACATTAAAACCTTTCTGGCTAAACAGGCTCCTGTCATCGCAAACCGCTTACCAAAGTATCGATGCCAGTACTTTGGGATTATCGTTGAAGGCAAGAAGATAGTGTCCTGCAACTTCTTTCATCGCAACGGACAGGATACAAATTGGCAGACCAAGCCCATCTTTGTGTTCGATGGCGGTGATTGGTATTTCCAATTAGAATACGATGTTGAATCGAAACAATGCCTCAACCTTCAAGTGAACGGAGAAGCATAGATCGGTTACTTCTTCGGTTCGATTTTTTTCAGCCCGTTCATGTAGTTCTGCAGAACCGGGGGTACGTTTACGCTGCCGTCAGCATTCTGGTTGAGTTCCAGCAGCGGAATCAGAATTCGCGGTGAGGCCACGACCGTATTGTTCATCGTGTGGACGTACTTGAGGTTGCCATCGGCGTCGCGATATCGAATGTTCAGGCGGCGCGACTGAAAATCGCCAAACCGCGATGCCGAATGTGTTTCGCTGTAGCATCCGCGTGATGGCATCCATGTTTCGATGTCGAACATCCGCACCTTGCCCTGCCCCATGTCGCCGGTGCAAACTTCGATGAGGCGATACGGCAGCTCGAGTGCCTGCAGCAAATCTTCGGCGTTACGAATGATTTCTTCGTGCAGGACGGCGGATTTTTGCTCGTCGGATTTGCAGAGAATGACCTGCTCGACCTTGTCGAAAAAGTGGATGCGGTACAGCCCATGGGTATCTTTACCGGCCGCACCGGCTTCGCGTCGGAAGCATGTGCTACAGGCGGTGAATTTTTTCGGCAGGTCGGCTTCGTCGAGGATCTCGTCGCTGTGATAGGCCGTCAGCGAAACCTCGGCCGTGCCGACAAGCGCCTGGCCATCGCGCTCGCAAAGATACGCTTCATCTCGGCCGATGGGAAAATATCCCGTCCCTTCCATCACATTCTCGTTCACCAGAATCGGCACGGTCATCAATTCGTAACCGTTAGCGACCATCTGATCGACAGCCAATCGCAGCACCGCCTGATGCAACAACGCCCCGGCGCCCTTGAGTATGAAATTTCGCGAACCGGCAAGCTTCACTCCGCGAGGGACGTCAATAATCCCAAGCGATTCGCCCAGTTCCATGTGATCCTTCAGCTCAAAATCGAACGTCGGAATGTCACCAACGCGATTGACCTCGACGTTTTCGCTGTCGTCTTTACCGATGGGAACTTCGGCGGCGGGTATTTGCGGCACGAGTAACATTAGCTCGTTGAATTTCGCCTCGTGCTGCTCGATGGCAGCGGTGAGGTCTTTGACCTGCTGCTTGAGCTGCCCCATCTTGGCGGCGGCGGATTTCTTTTCTTCCGGCGGAAGTTTGGCGATTTCCTTCCCGGCGTTATTCTGAGCGGTCTTGGCATCCTGCAATTCGCGTTTGGCGTCGCGCAGCTGCTCGTCAACACTCAGCAACTCGTCAATGTCGATGGAGTACCCCTTGACCTTGGCAGCGTGCTTGTAGCTGTCGGGATTTTCACGAATCAGTTTGATGTCAATCATGTCAATACTTTCAAAAAACGTTCGAAAACGGGCAAGCTCGGAGGGTGTTTTGCAGCCTCTACAATTCTGGTCTGGATACTTTACCGAACTATCGGCGAAAACGCAGGTTTTTTTTGGAGGTTTTCGTTATTTCCTGGCTGGTGTGCCGGATTTCGCGGCATTGGATTTTCGATAAAAAATGCCGATCTCCCAGCGATGAGACTTGCCATAACTCGAATCCCTCGCTACAATCGTGCCCCTGTCGGTTGGCCGCCACTTACAGCAGTAGCAAATAAGCTGGCGGAACATCGAAATTCGGTGATTTATCATCGGAGGCTGTTTCAAAGCCTGCTTTCGTCGCGAGGCCGAGGAATTTGCTGATCTGGCAAGGAAGCAAAAAGGTTGCATATTATGGATATTCCGCCTTTTTGCCGACGAAGCCAGAACGGAAAATAACCGGCCGCAGCAGAAATGAGGTTTTGAAACAGCTTCTAATATCGGAGCGTAGCTCAGCTTGGTAGAGCGCTGCGTTCGGGACGCAGAGGTCGAAAGTTCAAATCTTTTCGCTCCGATTGAGATAAGCTGTTGTTGTACAAGGGGTTATGAGAATTTTAAATTTCTCAAAAAGTGGGGTGCGCCCAGTAAAATCGCTACTTGCGCCCAGTAAATAGCTGCTATTCAGGGGATAAAGTCTGCTCATTCCAACATTTCGCTCTAAGTGGGAAATTTTTTGTTATGATTTTTATTGATGGTACGGCGTAATAAATTTCGAGATTCGCAAAAAACTTGTTTTGACCAAGCGGGTATTGCAAGAAAAAATTACTCCGGTAGAAATGAGTCTTTGAATATACCTCTTATGGATAGCATTCAAAGACCAAATACAGCAGATTGTCAGCAAATTCTATATAGCATCGACGAAGTGGCAATCATATTAGGAGTAGAACGAAATACAGTCTATCGAATTATTAATAGTGGGAGCCTTCCAGTTGTTAAATTTTTCGGCAGAGGCAAGAGACCAATAACCAGAATTGACGAGGCAGATTTAAGGAAGTGGATATCTGAACGGAAAGAAAATCCCAAAGAAATAACAGACCAAATAGAAGCACCAGAATCAGAGCAATTTCTAATTCTCAAAGGTAATAATTTTTTCGATAAATCAGCTTGATAAATGGCTAGATTCCTGGCCCAGTCGGTTCAGTAAAGAAAAAATATTATGGCTAAAAAAATATTAACTTGGAAACCGTACTACGGTAGAAATGGCGGTCGCTGGATGAAGTGGATACCAGAACTGAAAAAGATTAAATGTTTCGGTTCTGCATAGCTTTTGAAGTCTTTATAGCGTTTTGTATTTCTGGTCTACTTTTTGGGCAAGAAGTAACTCTTCAGGCTGCTTCGTATTGGGCTGGTTCTATAACGTTTGGAGCTTCAATAGTTGACTGTACTTTTGACAACATTTGGGTAGGCATCATGGAAGGTAATACCTCAAGAAGATGGACAGGCTTTATTCAATTAGGCTGTTTTTCTTTACCTATTCTTTTTATTTGGTTCCTCATTCATCGGCTGGGAAGAGGCAGTAATTGAGCGGTTTTCTTGCGGATATATCAGAGAACATAGTGCAGAAACCATTTACAAAATGCATCGGATATGGCAGGCAAAATACTCTAAGCATGCGCGCTTTGTCCGGATTGGGACAAAGCGCGCGACTGTTCGTCCCAATTCGCACGAACGGTCGCGCGATGATGTCGATCGTTTGTCGCTATAATAGGCAAATACTATCCGACAGTAGGATGGCAACCAACAAAGAATTCCCTAAAGCAAATGTTGCAATATCCCCCCAGCCCCGTTACACTCCGAAAAGTTGCTGTTGGATAATACTATGTTAGACATAGAGGAGCAGAGACATTGGGCAGACGATCCAAGCGGAGTGGTGCACGTGACAACAGGCATGCGCAAGGCGGTGGATTTGTTGAGCGCAAGCAGCCTGATCTGGATACGATTCTCAGTTCCAGCGAGAACATCTTCCTATTGGTGCTTGACGGCGTTCAAGATCCACACAATCTCGGAGCTTGCCTCAGAACAGCGGACGGTGCTGGCGTAGATGCGGTCATCGCTCCTCGGAATCGGGCAGTCGCCATCACAGAGACAGTTTCGAGGATTTCCTGCGGCGCGGCGGATAGCGTAGCGTTTGTTCGAGTTGTGAACATCGCACGAACCCTTGAGAAACTTCGTGAACACGGGGTCAAGTTGGTTGGAACTGCTGACGGTGCCGAATCAACGTCGCTATATGAGGTCGACTTTACGGGGGCAATCGCATTGGTTATGGGTGCCGAGGGACAGGGCATCCGTCGTCTCACTCAAGAGACCTGCGACCAAGTGGTACGAATACCAATGCTAGGGAAAGTTGACTGCCTAAACGTCTCAGTGGCGACAGGCGTGTGTTTATACGAAGCGCTGAGACAGCGGACGGGCCAGGGCAAGTAGCCAGTGAACAGATCTATTTCGACTGAGAGAGCGCGTCTGCCGACTCATGTCTAACAAGCCGTATGCAGACGACGGCTTAGCGGCTATTCTGTAGTTCATTTATCAATGTATAATACTGTTCGAGACTTTCAAGGGATTTCATTGCCATCTGAAACAGTAGATAGCTGATTACAAGAATGCCTATTGTTAGTCCGATTTTCCAAGCTGGTGTTATTCGTGGATGCCACCATATCAGAGGTAACGCCAAGGGTCCAACTGTAAAAGGCGGAGCAAAATCTTAGCGCTGGGCGGGCAGAGGAATTTCGTAGCGCTCTTGGCAGTAGATTCCGTAAAATCAGTGGAAATTTTATTATCCACTGACTTTTACGGAGGAAACAGGAGTGTATACGGACATGA
>DAOVZK010000023.1 GCA_030635145.1 Planctomycetota bacterium
CGATATACTTTGTAGCAACCATGAGAAGGCTCCTTTCTTTTGATACGTTGATGATGTTTTGGACACACCATTAGCGTACCATAAAGGATGCCTTCTCTTCATATTATCATGGTCAGGCCTGAAAGGGATGGCCATGATTTGTCATTGCGAGGAGCGCAGCGACGCGGCAATCTAAACTATCGAAAACGAGATTGCTTCGCTTCGCTCGCAATGACAGCGGAAGAAAAGAACTGGATCCCCGCCTTCGCGAGGATGACACAGAGAGGCTGACGCCTATTCCAAGCCCCTACTTTTCTATTGCTTCCACTGCCTAGTCCCTAATTCTACGATATCGGTTTTAGGTCGTATCGTTTTCGGATTTCCTGCGTTGCCCCCAGCAGATGGCGGTCGGATTTCAGTATCTTCGTCAGGTTGCCGGTGGAGATTCCCAATTTCGCGGCTGCTGCACCGAGTTGACCGTGCGCCGCGTCGAGTATATCCAGCAGTATCGCCGCCACCGTCCAGAATCGTGCATCCTTTCGGCCGACCTCTAAACGCGAAGTCGCCGCCGAGTTCGGGTTGGGTTTTTTCGGGGTGAAGATACACTCCGCCAGCAGCGGGGGGATCTCGCCGGATTCCAGGTCGAACGGTGCCCGCAGTTTCATGGCGATGTGCATTCGCAGCCGCCGCAACGCCTGCACTCGATTCGTATGCTGCGAGCGAGAATCATTCGCCGTCGCGCTTATACCCGTTTCGCGATGTCGCAGCCGGATGGCCGACGAAACCTTATTGCGATGCTGCCCGCCAGGCCCCGAAGCCTTATATATATGGACATCGCAGCTGGCCAATAGCTGTTCGTCGGTAAGCCCCAAAATTTCGTGAACCGCGGTCATCGTGCAGCGATTATATCGCAAACCCCACAGATACACCAGCTCTGACCATTTTTTGCAAATTCCATTCAATAATCAGCTCAAACCGCCAACGGAGTGGGTTGTCGAAAATCGCATTGTCTGGTACAATGGGGACAGCAGGTAGCGGTGAATTGATACAGTTACCTGAAAACAAGAGGCTGTTTCAAGACCTGCTTTCGTCGTGAGGCCGTAGAGTTTTTCGGCCTGGCAAGGAAGCAAAAGGCTGCATATTTGAGGATATTCTGCCGCATTGCTGACGAAGTCAGGACGAAAAAGAATCGGCCGCAACAGAAATGAGGTTTTGAAACAGCCTCTGAATGAAGTCCGAAGTCGTTTCATCGATTTGGTGGATCGGGCGTATTTTGTGAGAGAGTATTTATGAGCGAATGGATTGATGCATCGTCGCGCGTGGAGCGTGCACAGAAACTTTACCAGCAAGGGCGCTGGGTTGAAGCGGCAGCAGAATTGCGAGCGGCGATAGAGGTCAATCCGTGCAATGCATCGTGGTTTTATAATCTTGGGTTGACGCTGGAGGCGCTGGAAGATTTTTCTGCTGCGTGCGATGCATTTCAGGGTGCGACGGACATTGATTCTGACGACATCGAGGCGTTGAATCGTCTGGGCGTTAATCTTACGCGCATCGGCCGATATGCCGAGTCGCTGGAGTGCTTCGAGAAAATCGAAAAGCTCGACCCAACCTACGAACCGTCATATTGCAATCGTGTCGTAACGTATTCGGAGTTCGGGCAGCACGACGAAGCCGAGCTGATGTTCTACATGGCACAGCACATCAAAGAAGACTGCCCGCTGTGCTTTTTCAATATCGGATCGAGCCTCTATTCGCGAGGGCAGTACGATCGCGCGATTGACTGCTGGAAGCAGACGCTGCGAATTGACCCCGTACACCGGCAGGCACACGCGCACATCGGTGACGCGTACTGGGCCAAGGGCGATCTCGAAAACGCGAAGAAGTACTACCAGCTGGAAGTCGAAATTGTTGGGGACGACGACGAAACGAATCTCGATCTTGGCGAAGTTCTGCTCGAGCTGGGCGAACTAGAGGAGGCCGAGAAAAAATTCAGCTCCGTCATCAAAAAGTCGCCCGACAATGCGGCCGGGTTCTTCTGCATGGGCGAACTTGCCGAAAAACGCAAAGACCTCAACACCGCCGAGTGCTGCTATCGCAAAACCTTGCAGCTGGACGCGAAATATCGCGGTGCGCACGCCAAGCTCGCGAAAATTTTGTTCCACACAGGGCATAAGAGCGAAGGGATGGAGCATCTGCAGTACGAGCTGGGTGTGAATTCCAAGGACCCGATGGCGTTGCAGGATATCGGCGAGTTGCTGATCGAGGCACAGATGACCGACAAGGCCCACAAGGTGCTGTCGCAGCTGGTGGAGCTTAATCCGCGCGACGCGCATGCGAGGCACAATCTTGCGGTGAGCTGCTTTTTGATGGACAACATGGATGAGGGTATCGCGCACTGCCGCAAGGCCCTGAAGATTAACCCGCACTACTCGCTGGCGTTGTATAATTTGTCGCTGGCGTATATGCAGAAGGGCCAGCTCTCGCGGGCCAAGCGGTATATCACCCGGGCAGTGAAGATGAGCCCCGGCGATGAAAATATCCAGCGACTCAGCAAGCGATTAGGCGTCGAAGGATTTTGGCCGAAAATCAAAGCCCAACTCGTCCCACGACGAAAACGCAACCGCAATCATTCCCACCAGCAAGACGGTAAAGACCTGAGCTGAGATAACGATGGGGTTTAAAAAGGGTAGGCACTTTAAAAATTTCGAGATATTGCAACATGCGATTTGTTTGTATTGATTTTGAGACCGCAAATTCATCACGTAATAGCGCATGTTCCTTGGGCATCGCGGTAGTAGACAATCTTACTATAGTTGAAACACGATCTTGGTTGATTCGTCCACCTAGGCTACATTTCAGTTATAGAAATGTCCAAATCCACGGAATTACTAAAGATGATGTTAAAGATGAGCCGCAATTTGATGTTTTGTGGCAGGATATTTTTGAACAGCTTGGAAATTCTCCACTCATTGCTCACAACGCCAGTTTTGATATGAGTGTTTTAGTGAATTTATTGCAGCATTTTAATCTGGAGATTCCGTCAAATGATACTGCATGTACATACGTACTTAGTAAAAAGCTATTACCTCATTTACCAAACCATAAGCTCAAGACAATTGCCAAAAACTTGAATATTAAAATGGTTCGGCATCACGAGGCTGAGTCTGATGCTATTGCTTGTGCGGAAATAGCAATTAATATATGCAAACAATATCAGGAGCTACATCCGGTATCTGTTGCATATAAACTGGGGATATCCCCCAAAACCATTACCGAATATCATCAAAGAGCAGAAAAGAATAAGAATAACAAAGTCAATAATTGGCCAGAACCCATTCGTGTTTCTGAAATTAATCCTCAGTCTATATCATTTGATGAGAGTCATCCCTTTTTTGGGAAAAAAGTTGTTGTAACGGGTGCTTTAGATGGGATGGATCGTAGAGAAGTAATGCAGATTGTCGTCGATTTAGGGGGGACATGTACCACATCAGTAAGTAAAAAGACTGATGTTTTAATCGTTGGTACACAGACATCACATAATTTAATTCACGAAAGTAAAAGTTCAAAACAGCTCAAGGCGGAGTTGCTGATATCGCAAGGTTACCCTATCCATATTATGACCGCGAATGAGTTTATTGTTATGACGGGAAATGACTTGCCATTCTGATTTGATTGGATGAAATCTACAATGATTTCATCACGTTTCTAGCCAAACGGCAGGAGAGGCGGTTCCGGTTTTTTTTCACCTGTTTTGCGGACTTTTTTATTTTCTTTTTTTATAGGTTGTGGCTTGGGTGAATAGGGGATATCGATTATGGTAAGAAATTCTTTTTCGGTAATGTGTGAGATGTTGAATTTTTGGGCCTTATCCAATTTTGTTTTACCTGGATTATTCCCTATAACTAAGAGGGAAACATCGGAGGTTATTACGGTTGCCCATAGCCCTCCAGCCCTGATGATTTGTTCCTCAATCTCTTTTCTACCCATAGAATCTAAAGTGCCAGTTACTACGATTTTTTTACCCTGTAATTTCTGTCCGGTAATTTGCGAGATAGCTTCGAGCAAAACTCCATTCTTTCGAAGTTTTTTAATGATTTTCTTTCCGTAAGAACTGTGGAAATAATCATAAATATTTCTAGCTACAATTAACTCCTCTGACATGCTCAATGCAATATTATCCAAACTGGCGATAGATAGTTCCTTAACTGTAGGGAAAGATAGGCAAATTTGTAACCTTCTTGTTTCTGATAGTTTCTTGATATGCTCCAGTAGCCAAGCATTTGTATCCTGCGAGATAATTTTATTCGAGATATTTGTATTATTTGCAAGAGTGTCAATTGTTTCTTGAGCAAATTTAAACTCCGTTCCTTTTTGCCTGTTCTGTAATGCACGTTGGATGTCTTTAACAGAGGCACTCATCAATTCATCTATGGAATTAAATGTCTCAGTTATAACACTCGCCTGTTGTGTGCCAAATCCAGTTATTCCCAGCGATCTCAATACAGCAGCTAATCCATTTGCTTTACTTTTATTGAGACCCTTGATTATTTTTTCTCTTGTATTGATCTTCTTGCCAAAGAGGGAGGCCGTGTTGAAAAGGTCTAATTCGTAAAGCTCTGCGGGATTAGTTATTCCGCCCTGTTTAACAAGAATTTTGACAATAGAAGGGCCGAGAGCATCAATATTCATTTGATTGCGACCTGCAAAATATTCAATACTAGCACAAATTCTTGCAGAACACTCTGCGTTTGTACAAAGCAAGTCTGGCATATGGTCTATGGCTTCCACCGGCTCATCACAACCTTGCCCTTCGGGGTTTTGTTGGGTTGGGTGTGTTCTACATTGTTGAGGGATTTTTTGTGCCAGCCGTCGCTTCAAATGAAGCTCGCAGTCTGAGTTTTTGCATCGGAAGGCCACGGCCCCTTTGGGCACTTCTCGCCAAGCCAAGTGGTGCTTGCACGACGGGCAATTTTCCGGGGGTGCGATTGGGGTGGTACCGGCGGGGCGCTTGTCGGTTTCGACGCGGATGACCTTGGGGATAATTTCCCCAGCCTTTTCGACGACAATCGTATCACCGATCCGCACGTCTAACCGCGTGATCTCGTCGAAGTTGTGCAGCGACGCGTTGGATACCATCGTGCCGCCCAGCGGGATGCTGTCGAAGTGGGCCACCGGCGTGATGACACCCGTCCGTCCGACCTGGAACGAAACGTCGCGAAGAATCGTCTCACCGCAGTCGGTTTCGTATTTGTAGGCAATGCACCATCGCGGATATTTGTTCGTGGCCCCGAGTTTAGCGCGAAGTTGCAGCTCGTTTATTTTCACGACCATCCCGTCGGTGTCATAGTCGACTTCGGCGCGGGTGCCGGACCATTGGTCGATAGTTTTGCAGACGGCGTCGATGTTTGGGCAGATTTTGCGATGTTTATCGACGGGCACACCGCAGACTCGCAGCAGTTCGGTGAGGTCCTCGGCCGTGGTGGGGGAGGTGCCGGGAAACTCGGACATTTCTCCAAACCCGTGCGCGATGAACGCAAGCCCGCGGGCAGAAACTACTCGCGGGTCGAGCTGCTTTAACGTACCGGCCGTGCCGTTACGCGGATTGGCCATCGGCTCTTCACCGTTGGCAACGCGTTTGCGGTTAAATTCGGTAAACGCCGTTCGCGGCCAATAAATTTCCCCGCGAATTTCCAGCACGTCCGGGGCATTGTGTCGGCCGAGATTCAGCGGAATCGATTTTATAGTGCGTGCGTTGCTGGTAACGTCGTCGCCGTGAGTACCATCACCACGAGTCGTTGCTCGAACCAGCATGCGGTTTTCGTACCGCAACGAAATCGCAACACCGTCGATTTTCGGATCGACCAGATACGAATACGCTCGCGACCCCAGGGCCTTGCGAATTCGCTCGTCGAATTTCAGCAGTTCGTCGCGCGTGTATGTGTTGTCGATGCTCAACATCGGTTTGGCGTGAGCGACGGTGCGGAACTTATCCAGCGGTTCGCCGGAAACCCGCTGGGTGGGAGAGTCGTCGGAAACCAGCTGCGGGTTGGCGGCCTCGATATCCTTTAGCTCCTGCATCAGCGCGTCGTACGCGCGGTCGGAAATTTCCGTTCTCGCCTCGACATAGTACAAGATATCGTGCTTGCGAATCTCGTCGCGAAGTTCTTCGATACGTTTTTTGGAGTCAGTCATTTCAGTAAGCGGTTACACCTTTTTGCCTGTTAATCTTTTTTTGACAGGATCACAGGATAATTATTTATTTTAAGTTTTCAGTTATCAGCAAACAGGTTTCAGTAAGAGAAGATTATTCACCGCAAGAGATCGCAAAGAACGCGAAAGAAAAATATCTTTCTTTGTGATCTATGTGTTCTTTGTGGTGAATATTCTTTATTATATTTGGATTAACATGATTTATTTTTCATCCTGTTATCCTGTCTAAAAAATCTGCGGGGCCGTTGAGTTTCACCTGTCGATCACCGAATACACCCACGTGTCTTCCGCGAGTTTGTAGTCGATGATTTCGTCTTCGTCGAAGAAGATCGGAATTTCGCGTGCCGCCGAATCTGGGCAGTCGGAACCGTGGATAAGATTGTAGCGTCGTGACATTCCGAAATCTCCGCGGATGGTTCCGCTGTCGGCGTCGGGGCCGAAAGTTTTGCCCATCATCGCGCGTACTATATGGATAACGTCGACGCCCTCGGCGACCATTGCGATCACGGGCGAGGCGGTGATGAATTTCAGCAGCGGTTCGTAGAAGTCCTTCTCTTTGTGGACGGAGTACATTTTTTTCGCCCGCGGGAGGTCAACCTGCAGCATCTTCATGGCAGCGATTTTGACTCCCTTGCGTTCAAGTCTCCCCAAAATTTCCCCGACGAGGCGGCGTTGCAGGGCGTCGGGTTTTAGTACAACCAGCATTTTTTCCATCGTGATTCCTCTAGAATTTGCTCAAAACGTGATTATTCGCAGCCGAGCCGGTAGGGGATAATCTCCTAATTACCCCAAAAACTGCAAAAAAAGCTCATATTTTTCCTGTCAGCCCGACGATAGTCTTAAATATGCACATTTCCCTCACGAAGGGCAAGGAGATTGCGGAATAATTGATGGGGATTATTCTTACAAAGATGTTTAAAAGATTTCTTGCATTTTGTGCGATAAAAGGTAGATTATTCCAGTCAGAACGAAAAAAATAGATAAAACAGAAAAAGTTAAGGTATAAGGTGTATAACCGCAGCTGCCCCAGAAACGTAAAAGTGTATCTCGGGTGGTTTCGGGAAGATAGGTAAGTTATGACAGAGACGATTACGGCAGAGACGAAGAAAACAATTTTTACAGAACATGGCCTTCACGAAGGCGACACGGGGTCGGCAGACGTACAGATTGCGATGCTTACGGCGAGGATCGATCACCTTGCTGAGCACCTGCGCATCCACAAAAAAGACCATGCATCACGTCGGGGACTTTTGAAGATGGTCGGCAGACGTAACAGCCTGCTTAAATACCTTTCCCAAAACGAGCCGGAACGCTATCGCGGCATCCTCACCAAGCTTGGGCTGCGTAAGTAATTTAATTGGACATGAATTCGTATTTGTCAGCCCCGCATTTGAGCGGAATCGGCAAGTTCCCTTTTATGAGGGTACGCAATTTAAAATCCGATTTTCATATCCGGTAGGTTTGGCTCGTTGAGGAAATTCCAGCTCGAGGGAATTTCACGGTTTGGGCAGCGATTTTGGTTTACAGGTATATGGGGTCTGTGCTGCATCCGTATTGTAAGCCCAAAACTTTGCGAGCGATCTGGATATAACAATATAAAAAAACAAAAACAAAGTAAGTAATTAGAAGATAAAGTAAACAATGAAATGGTCTGTTGGTACAGGCCGAAACGATCCGACCGTTGTCGGGTCGAGAGAAGGAAAAGAAAAATGACAGAAGTAAGAGTAGAAAGAGAAATCGCCGGACGCGTCCTGAAATTGGAAACCGGCAAAATTGCCAAGCAGGCACACGGAGCTGTAACGCTCACATACGGAGAGACGGTTGTTTTAGTTACCGTTCTTGCAGCTCCGTCGCAGAGGGAACTGGATTTCTTCCCGCTGTTTGTAGACTATCGAGAAAATCAGTACTCCGCCGGCAAAATTCCCGGTGGATTTTTCAAACGCGAGGGACGTCCCTCGACAAAAGAAATTCTCACCATGCGAATGATCGACCGTCCGATCCGTCCGCTGTTCCCATACGATTATCGTGACGAAGTTCAGATTCAATGTATGGTTCTCAGCTGCGACGATCAGAACGATCCTGATTTGCTGGCGATGATTGGTGCATCCGCTGCACTGACTATCAGCCATGCACCGTTTGATGGACCTATCGGCAGTGCCCGAATCGGTTGCGTTGATGGTGAGCTGGTGGTTAACCCCACGCACGAGCAGCTCGAGAGCAGCACGATGGATTTGCTGACGGCCGGGCCTAAAGAAGCCCTAAACATGATCGAGATGGCCGGCGATCAGCTTGACGAAGACATCACCGCCAAGGCCATCGATTTGGCACACAAAACCAGCTGCGAAATTATCGAGATGATCGAAGAGCTCGCATCGAAGGTTGACGTCAAGAAATCGTACGAGCCCACGGTTATCCCCGAGACGCTCAAGACCATCATCAAAGACAAATGTGGCGACAAGATCAAAGAACTCAAGGTCATTCCCGGCAAGGCCGACCGCTATGAAGCACTCATGGCCCTCCGCCAGGAACAGATCGACGAACTTTGCCCCGCCGGCGTTGAAGAACCCGAATATACCCCCGGCCAGGTCAAGGAAGTGTTTTATAAACTCGAAGGTAGTATTCAGCGTGAATTGATTCTTGGCGGCACGCGTCTTGACGGCCGAACCGCTGAAGAAATTCGTCCGCTCGGTGCCGAGGTTGGCGTTCTGCCCCGTACGCACGGGTCGGCGATTTTCCATCGTGGCGAAACTCAGGCGTTGGTAACGGCGACTCTGGGTACACCCCGCGATCAGCCGATCATCGACGGGCTGCAGGACGAGTACAAGATGCCGTTCTTCATGCACTACAATTTCCCGCCGTTCAGCGTTGGCGAAATTCGCCCAATCCGCGGGCCGGGACGTCGCGAAATCGGCCACGGTGCATTGGCTGAAAAATCGCTGCAGGCCGTCATGCCTTCGCAGGAAGATTTTCCATACACCGTCCGCCTCGTAGCCGAAATCATGGAATCGAACGGTTCCACGTCGCAGGCTGCCACATGCGGTGGCACGTTGGCGTTGTTAGACGCTGGTGTTCCGCTGAAGGCACCCGTTGCCGGAATCAGCATCGGTATGGTTTCCGACGACACCGGCCGCTACATTCTGCTGACCGACATTGTTGGCGAGGAAGATTTCCACGGCGACATGGACTTTAAAGTTGCCGGTACCGCAGAAGGTATCACCGGCATTCAGTTGGACATGAAGGCACGCGGAATTCCGCAGGACCGCATCGTCGAAACTCTCGCCGTGGCCAAACGGGCACGTATTGCGATTCTCGACGTGATGAACGCAACCATCAGCGCACCGGCCGAGCTCAGCGAGTTCGCACCGCGTATGCTGACGGTTAAGATTCCGACCGACAAAATCGGCAAGGTCATCGGCCCGGGTGGTAAGATGATCAACAAGATCCAGAGCGAAACCGGCGCTTCGATCGACATCGAGGAAGACGGCACGATTTACGTTGCCGGCCGCGGTGAAGGTGCAGAAGACGCACTCGCACGGATCAAGGCGATTACCGAAGACGTCGAAAACGGCAAGGTCTACATGGGCAAGGTCGTTTCCATTCGCGAGTTCGGTGCGTTCATCGAAGTACTCCCCGGCCAGGAAGCCCTCTGCCACGTCAGCGAGCTTTCGATGGACTACGTTAACAACCCCGAAGAAGTTTGCAAGGTTGGCGACGAAATGGAAGTCAAGGTCATCAACATCGACGACACCGGCCGAGTCAAGGTTTCGCGTAAAGCAGTCCTCGACCCGAACTGGGCACCGCAGCCCGAACGCAAGGGCGGCGGCGGCCGCAGTGGTGGCGGCCGAGATGGCGGCAACCGTGGCGGTGGTGGCGGGAGACGTTAAACCCACACCAACGTAACTACATAGATACGACAATAGCGGTGGCCCCAACGGGCTGCCGCTTTTTTTTGCGCGCTTGGCGGGGGGATAGTAGCCAATTCCGTGAGCGCATAAAAAAAGCCCCGGATACCGTCTGGCAGCCGAGGCGTATAACAAAAGCGGGCGAAGGGAGTCGAACCCTCAACATTCAGCTTGGAAGGCTGACACTCTAGCCATTGAGTTACGCCCGCAAAATGTTCTGGAGCATTTTTGATACTTCAAAAGCGATCCAAATCAGGGCAAGATTGTAACCATCGATCCGCCGCTTGACAAGCAGATTGAGCAATTACCGGGAAAATTATTTACAAGCAACCGCAAGCCTCCGTGTCATTGCGAGCCGACCGAAGGGAGTCGCGGTAATCTCCCAGAGGGGGGTATTGCTTCGGCGCGGCTTATTGCTGGTAAGCATTTGGTTTTGATGTTATAACCAGTCCATGAAAGTCATCGGCGTACAGTTTGACATTACATGGGAAGCCCCCGCTGCGAATTACGATGCCGTTAGCGATCTGCTGGAGTCTGCTGCCGTTTGCCCCGGTTCCTTGATAGTGCTGCCCGAAATGTTTGCCACTGGTTTCAGCATGAACTCGCAGCTGACTGCAGGGTTCCAAGCTCAAACGCATGAATTTATCGCAGCTGTTGCACGTAAATACGAATCTTTCGTGTGTGGTGGGCTGGTGACGACAGATAGCGATGGGCTTACCCGTAACAGTGCCTTGCTGCTCGGGGTAGATGGTGAAACGCTTGAGACTTTTCCGAAGCTGCACCCTTTTACGTTGCTTGGTGAAGACAAGGCCTACGCACCGGGGGCAGAATCGAAAGTCGCTCGCGTGGGCGATTTTTGTTTTTCGGCGTTGGTGTGTTACGACTTGCGGTTTCCCGAATCTTTTCGCGCAGGGGTGACCAAAGGCGCTGAGCTATTTGCCGTAATCGCGAATTGGCCCACCGCACGGGCGGAGCATTGGGCGGCGTTGCTGCGGGCGCGTGCGATTGAAAATCAGGCCTACGTTATTGGGGTAAACCGCTGCGGGGCCGATCCCAATTGCAGCTACGCCGGTGGGAGCACAATAATCGATCCGCAGGGTAATATTCTGGTGACGGGCGATGATGCAACGCAGATTATATCCGCGGATATCGACGTAAAATCTCTGCGGGAGTATCGAGAAGAATTTCCGGGGCTGAAGGATATCTAGCGAAGGCGGTAGGGAACCGATTCAAGCTTCAATTTTGTCCGGCGTGGTGGTTGTCGAGACGGGGGAGTCCCATTTTTCCGGATCGCCGTGGGGCTGAGGTTTGGGATGGACGACGGCGTTTTTTTCGGTGGTTGCAGCTGCCGCTTCCTTCTCGGTTTGCCGCTGAATCTGTCTTCGTAGCCGCCGCGTTTGAAGAAGTCGCAACACACCGACGAGGGCGATGCCGAAAGCTGCGGGTAGAAAAGTAACTTCTGCACCGTTGGATTCGGGGAAAATCGTATGATGTACCACGAACAGCACGAAAATTGCCACTCCCACCAGAATCAACGGGATACCGGCAATGCTCAGGCGTGTCGAAGGGCACTTGAAACAGTACAAAGACTGTCCGTTCCGAAGAGATTCGGACAATTTGTAGTCCCGCCCACAGTTTTTACAGAAGTACGATTTCATAATTTTGCTCACTATATCATCGGAATGAAACAGGGGCGGATTAAATAAAATCAGGCTGTAAATCGCACATTTTTGCGGGAGCTATCCTTGGATTTTCAAAGTAGTATTGCCCGCATTGCTAACCCGCAAGATATTGTGGTTTTTCGGCAGCAACCCCGCTACATTCAGGGCATTGGCAATGGTGGGAGCTTTTTTTGCCCCGAGAATTTCTGCTTCCGATTCGGAAATTGAATCGGAAATGATGTACAATTTTACGTTGCGGGCAGCTGGGTCGGTAAGATATCGGAGCCTGACAGCCTTGTGGTCACCGAGTTTGTACCCACGTTTTTGGACGATCTTCAGGGTCTCGGCGTTTTAATAGCGTCGAGATTCATTACTCAGCTTTCGCTCGTGACGAATCGCTGCGGTCGAGCGGTAAGCGAAGCAAAAATCGCGTGCCTTTACCGACTTCGGATTCCACCTGCAGCGCCCCGCCGTGCTCGCGAACAATCCGCCGCGCCGTCGGTAACCCCAGCCCGCTGCCGTCAGATTTGCTCGACCAGTACGGCTGAAAGATTGCATCGATTTTACTCTGCTCAATGCCCGCCCCTGTGTCGATAACTTCGACCGTCGCCTGCTCGTCGTCGTTGGTGAGTTTAATCAGCAGCTCCCCGCCTTCGGCCATTGCCTGCGACGCGTTGATCATTAAATTCAGTAACGCCTGCTTGATGAGATTAACGTCAATGTCGCAGTAGACGGATTCCGCGGGTACGGTGTTGCGAAGAATCACCCCGCAGGCCTCGGCCTGGGGCAGGAAAAAGTCGTACAGGTTAGACAACAGTTCCTTCAGGTCGGTGCGGGTTTTGTGCAGTTCGTATTTACCGGCATAACGCAGAAAATCGTCAAGGGTTTGGCGGACGCGGTGGGTTTCGTCTTGCACACGTTGCAGGCGCCTGGCCAGACGTTCGTGTTCGTCGTCGTGATAGCGGGCAAGGTCTTCACCGAGCAGCTTGAGGTTCAAGTTGATCGTCGACAGCGGATTTTTGATCTCGTGTGCCAACCCCGCCACGATCTGTGACAGCTCAACGTACTTGCTTTGATGAATCGCGTTCTGCCCGTTGGAAATTTTGTCATCGGAAGTCATGCGAGCATTATACAATGACTACCCGAAGATAGCATCGTCATTTCTCGGTGGTCACGTGGTTTTGCAGTTTTCCGATGCCCTCGATTATCTGATAGCCATTTTCTTCGACTATGGCGTAGCAGTGGGTTTTGTCGTAGGCGATTTTTGCAATTTTCATAACCGTTGCTCCAAAGTTTGCTGAGAGTTGATTTGTATTTATACAAAATTTACGTTGAAAAGTGTGAAAAAAAACACCACAATCAACCCGATTGGCAGGGTTGGCGAAAAACCCTGCTAGAAAAATGGTTTTTATGCCCAAAAAAACCTACAATGACATGAAGCTTGTCCGATATGTACGGAGTATCTTACACGCAGGTTAGTTAACTTTCTGGAAAGGAAACGTTATGAATCAAATAATTACAGGGAAAAAAACATTGGGTGTTCTTTTGGTGCTTTTGCTGACAGCTGCGATTTTTTCGGCGGGCTGCCAGACTTATAATGTTGGTGTTTCCGGTGTCAGTGAACAAAAACCGGCAAAGGGTACGTCGTTTGTCGTCAGAGTACGATGCGACAAGAATCTCATCGACGGTAACTGTTCGAAGCAGATGCATGAAATGATTGAGCATGCGTTGGCGAAAAAAGGTTGGGTGTTGATTGATGACAAAGACCATGCCGATGTAGTTGTAGTTGCAGACTGCGACATAAGCGGCCCGCAAAAACGCACCAAAACTGAGTATGTCGAAAAAGCATGCCCGGCGACTTTTGATTACGGGGCAGGGCCTTACGATGACGACGAGTTTGCCGTCGAGCAGTGGAACCGCTGCGAAGAACCCGTGCAGGTAAACTACACTGTCTATACGAAAAGCCTCGTGCTTCGTGGTTACCGCGGTAAAAAGCATTCCGGTAGTGACAAAACTCCCAAGCAGCTTTGGAGAGTTGAGGCTCGCGATACTGACGAAGAATCCAAGCTCGGTGCAATGATACCGTACCTGGTTTCCGCCGCCGCAAAATATGCCGGTGAAAATACCAACGGTTTTAAGATCGTCAGAATCCCCGAAGGTTCACGGGCCATCCGGCAGATGCAGGAAGCAGCCGAGTAGCCACGACCCTACTTTTTAACGATTTTCCAGCACCTGTGAATTCGCTTATTGCGAAAGTCAACAGGGACGGTCTGCTTGCTGATTTCTCGAATCTCGGCCGGGCCTATTTTGCTCTCTGCGAATTTGAATTTGCGAAAATTCGTCGAAAAGAAAATCGGTGCATCGGTCAACATTAACTTCATGAGATTGTTCAGCAGCTCAACATGATCTCGCTGGATGTCGAAGTCTTTCTCGGTTTTTTTGCTGTTCGAGTAGGTCGGCGGGTCGACGACAGCCAAGTCGTAGTGTATTCCCGGTTCGTGAAACTTCAGGAATCCCATTGCGTCGTCGCGGATGAATTTGTACTTTTTCGGATCGTCGAATCCGTTGGCAGCCATGTTTTCGCGTGCCCATTCCAAATACGTGTTTGACATGTCGACGGTCGTTATGCTTCGGGCACCACCGTCGGCGGCGTAGACGCTGAACGATCCGGTGTATGCGAAAATATTCAGCACTCGCCGGCCGACCACAGCCTCCCTCACAATCCCGCGAGTGACGCGATGATCCAAAAACAGGCCCGTGTCGAGGTAGTCCGCGAGATTCACCTTGAATTTCAGTCCGCCCTCACCGACTGTGAAGAAATTGTTGCTATCGGCAAATTTTTCGTACTGATCGGCTCCGCGTTGCCGCTGGCGTCGCTTCATAAATACGTTTTCGGGAGCGATGCCCATGGTTTCGGCGGCGGTTTTGGCAATCATGTCTAGCCAGTCGGTGTGCTGGGCGGAGGTGCGGTCGTGCGGGCGGTCGTATTCCGCGATGTAAAGTCGCCCGCCTTCATAAATATCCACCAGCATCGGAACCTCAGGAATATCGCGGTCGTAAATGCGGTAGCAGGTGATACCCTGCTTGGTGGGAAACTTTCGCAGGTGGCGTGCGTTTTTCAGCAAGCGATTGGCGAACATTTCGGCCTGTTGCTGTGCGTTTTGTTTCAGCCCACCAAAGGCCGGCATTGCGGGGGGCTTTTCGGCGGCTGGTTCGATCACTGCCGCGGTTGGTGCGTCGAATTTTTTCGGCGGCCGCGGGCCATGGAACTGGTAGTACGCGCATTCGATTCGCCCGTTGTAAAGTTTCCGGCGGCGGTCGGCCTCTTGCCCGACAAGTCGCTCAAAATCTTCCCACGCCGTCAAAATAAAGTGCGACCATGTGGGAAAGCGTTTCAGCACGCCGGGTATGTTCTCGTAAATTTCGCGGACGTCTTCGTGCGAGCCGATTCGCTCGCCGTAGGGGGGGTTGCAGATTATGCACCCGTATTCGTGCGAGTTCGTGAGGTTCGCGAAGTCCAGCTGCTGGAAATGCACATCGTTTTCGACGTTCGCGATTTTGGCGTGGTAGCGGGCCAGCGAAAGTACCTGCTCGTCGATGTCAGTGCCGATGATTCGCAACTCAATGTTCGGTTTTATTGCGTCGCGTGCCTCTTGGCGAACGGTTTTGGCGGGCGAATTCGGCAGATGTTTCCAATTCCAATCGTCGGCAGCGAATCTGCGATACAAACCTGGGGCGATGTTTCGGGCGATCATGGCAGCTTCGATGGGTATCGTTCCGCTTCCGCAGAACGGGTCGATCAGCTGGCGGTCGGGTTGCCAGAAGCTCAGTTGGATCAGGGCCGCCGCGAGGGTTTCCTTCAGCGGGGCAGGGCCCATGAGTTTGCGATATCCGCGTTTGTTCAGACCCGGCCCGGTGGTGTCGATCGTTAGCAACGCCTCGTCGTTCAGCAGTGCGACCTCGACGGTGTACTGCGCGCCGGTTTCGGGTAGGGTTTCGGTTTTGTGCGCGGCTTGCAGCTTTTTGACGATAGCTTTTTTGACGATTTTCTGGCAGGCCGGCACGGATGACAGTTGCGACCGCACGCTGCGCCCGGTGACGGGAAATTTCGCGTCCGGGCCGATCCATTGCTCCCACGGTAAAGCGTAGGTCTGGTCGAAAAGTTCCCCGAAATCTTTCGCCTCGAATTTTCCGAGTTCCAGCAAAACGCGGTCCGCCGTTCGCAGCCAAGTGTTGGCGCGGAAGATCGCGTCAACCCCGCCGGTGAAGGTAATTCGCCCGGGGCGCAGAATTCGCCCCTCGTATCCGAGGTCTAGCAGCTCGCGTTTGACGACGGCCTCCAGGCCGAACGTGGAGGTGGCGATTAGCGTGAGGGGTTCGGGTGAAAATTCCATATCTTTAGGTGGGTCTTCCTGTCACTCGACGATGAGTTCGGCCGGGGTTCGTGTCATCAGCAGATGCCTCGCCCAGTTCGGATCGGTTTCGGGGTAGTCTTTGCGGTGGTGTACGCCGCGTGTTTCGGTTCTTAGAATGGCGCCCTGTACAATTACCCACGCTGCGGTGAGCATGTTCTGGATTTCCCACCCGCGCGGGTCGTTGAAAAATTCTTTGTCGAGTACGTACCGCCCCCAGAATTCGATAATCTCCAGCGTCTCGGTTAAGTGCTGTGCGTCGCGAACGATTCCCGTGTTACGCCACATTACCGACCGCAGCGAATTGCGAATGTCCGAAAGGTCAAGCTCCGTTCGCGTGGAATGCTCGACGGTCCAGTCGATTGCGCGGGGCGTAAATTTTCCGCCGGTCTTTTCGAGTTCCTCGGCGGCGGTCTGGCCGGTAATTTTTCCGTAGACCAGCGCCTCGGTCAGCGAATTCGACGCCAGCCGATTGGCACCGTGTAGTCCTGTGCAGGCAGCCTCGCCGCACGCCAGCAAACCCGCGATTGACGTTCGCCCGCAACTGTCGACCCATGCACCACCGATCATATAGTGGGCGGCTGGGTGTACGGGGATCAGCTCGGTGTCGAGGTCGATGTCGAAGTCGCAGCATTTTTGGAAAATGGACGGGAATCTTTTGGCGAAGCGTTTGGCCCCGATTTTCCGCACGTCTAGGTAGACTTTGTTCGTGCCGGTTTTGCCCATGTAGTCGAGGATGGCTCTGCTGACGACGTCGCGCGGGGCAAGCTCGGCCATCTCGTGGTAGTCGGGCATGAACCGCTCGCCGTTGCGATTGACGAGATAGGCGCCTTCACCGCGGACGGCTTCGCTGACGAGCGACCGCGTAGACCCGGCGATGTAGAGCGTCGTCGGGTGAAACTGCATCATTTCCATATCGCCCAATTGTCCGCCGGCGCGAAATACCATCGCTATCGCATCGCCCGTGGCACCGGATGGGTTGGACGTTTCACGCCAGATCATACCCGCACCACCGGCGGCAAGTATCACGACCTTCGCCTGGATAATTTGCATTCCATGCTTCGGGTGATAGGTTATCGCTCCGACGCAGCGAGCATCCCCGCCGCCTTCGGGCGGATCGGTCAGCAGGTCGAGCGCGAAGCATTCGTCGAAGATTTTGATGTCAGGGGTTGCTTCGGCCTTGGCGAAAAGATTCTCTTCAATGGCTCGGCCGGTGGCGTCGCCAAGTGCATGAACGATTCGCGACGCGTTGTGCCCGCCCTCTCGCCCTAGTCTCAGATTATCACCGTCTGTGTCGAACTGCACTCCCCAGTCGCGGAGTTCCTCGACGCACTGCGGGGCCGAGCGGATGCACTGCTCGACAATTTTCTTGTCGTTGATTTCGATACCCGTTCTTAAGGTGTCGTCGATGTGATCTTCGAGAGAGTCTGCAGGATCGATCACCGCCGCCATTCCGCCCTGAGCGTAGTAAGTGTTGGATTCGAGCTTTGGGCCCTTAGACAGCACAATGACCTGACCGTGGTTTGCAGCCTCGATAGCAGATCGAAGCCCGGCGGCTCCGCCACCGATGACCAGCACATCCGTAAAAATGTGCGGAAGGCGATGGCTGGAAAAACTTACGAGATAGCGGCGTTGTAGGTAGGGGGGTTTCATGTTTTATTGCTCGGGTTTTCGGCGGCGGCTTTGGCCAGCTGAATTTTTCGTCTCATATAATTGTGTTCGGTGGGCAGGTCGGCCTTGTTCCAGTCGTCGGTGATGGTTTGGGCGAGTTTGGCGTTTTCGGCCTTGAGTTCCTCGAGCATGGCATGGTCCGGCGTGCCCGGTTCTGCCTGCAGCACCGCATCGTGCGAATCGACACTGAAAACAAAATCGTCCGAATTCGGAACACGCGATATGCGAAATTTCATATTCGGGTAAAAAACGTTACCGAACCGGAAACTGGCCCATCGCATGGTTTGCGGGGTAGAATCAGCTGGTTCTCGCTCGACCATTTCGCCCATGATCCATTTTTCGCGATTAAAATTTTCATTTTTCGGCAGCAAAGGCTGGACATTCTCCGGTGCCTGACCAAAATAGGCGTGACGGATATATATTTCGACTGCGAGATATATTTCGCTGGCAGACGGTAACGTATTTGTGTTGTTATTGACCATAGCTGGATTGTATGCAAATTTGTATTGTCGACTCCGTGCCAAAGCCGAATCGACAAAGTTTATCGTAAGGACGTTATTTAAAATTTTTAAAAATTTAAAAACCCTTCTCATGTCCTGAGATATATTTACACGATACATACTGAGAGGACAAATAACAAGCCCCCATGGGCCATGGATCGTATATTCTGTGATCCGGCAGCGGGGGGTGTATGTGTTTATATAAGGTTTGCAGGCAAAATTTTTGTAAGAGGCCAATGAGTAAAGAAAATTGCGTAATTCTGGTTGTCGAAGACGACGCGGAAATGAATGAGTTGCAACGCGAGTTGCTGGGAATTCATGGGATGGATTCCATCCCGGCATATACCGGTACGGAGGCGTTGCGGATGGTGAGCGAAAATAAGGTCGCCGCGATATTGCTGGACATCATGCTCCCGGAAATGGACGGTTTCGAGACCTGCCTCCGCATTCGCGAACTTCCCCACGGAACTATGCCGATACTTATGGTCACCGCAATGGACTCCCCCGAATGCCGCGAACGCGGAATCGCTGTCGGTGCCGATGCCTACTTCGTCAAACCTTTCGATCCCGACGAAGTTATCAACTCGTTGCGGGATATGCTGGAAAACTCTGACGAGTAAGACGGGTAATTTCCACCCCCCAAACCCCCCATCCCCAAAACGAACCTGCGATTCTTGCAGGACTTCTTTTACTTCCGCCAGCTACGCCGGACCCGTCGGGCGGTGTTGAATATTGGACGGTTCTATCGGGAGTTGCACCACAAACGTAGTGCCGGTCGGTGTCGTGAGAAAGTCGATCATCCCGCCGTGCTGATCGACGAAATGTTTGACGATCGCCAGGCCCAGCCCCATCCCACGCTTGCCGAATCCGCTCTTGCCAGTCGAATGCTTCAGGATGTCCTCGCCGCTATAGAATGGTTCAAACACGTGAGGCCGTTCCGATTCCGGAATGCCCGGGCCTTGGTCAATCACCTCAATTGCCACATATCCACCGAGCTGCCGCTGTAAAACGATCTTGATCAATCCCTCGTTGGGCGTGAATTTAATCGCGTTCATCACGAGGTTCTCAATTATGTCGCGCAGCTTGGCTTCGTCGGCATGGATGATGGTATCCTGCTCGCCGGGTTCGATAATCAGGGTCTGGTTACGGCGTTCGATCCACGGTTTGCAGTCGATGTAGATTTTTTCCAGCAGGGTAGAGAGGCTTACCGGCCGATATTTCAGACCCTCGGAAAGCGCCTGTTCGGGAATCAGCTTGAACATCGCCTGAATAATCTCGTCTAACCGCCGGGCCTTGAAGCCCATCGTGTCAATCGCCTTGGCCAATCGCTCGGGATCGCGAGATGACTTCATCAGTGTCGACATTCCGACGATATAGCTTACCGGCGTACGAAGCTCGTGCCCGGCGATACGGATGAAGTTTTCCTTGAGCTGGTTGGCTTCGGTTAGTTCGGTGTGAGAACGTTGAAGCCGCCGTACCATGTTGTTAAAGTCGCGAGCCAGTTCGGTAATTTCGTCGGTGCCGAAAATACGCGTCCCTCGCCAAGACCCATCCGCCCGGTGTCGCAGGTCACCCTCGGCGACGCGGCGGGCACTTTGGGAGATGCGGCGGATACGGTTGATGAGGCTCCGGTCGATGAGCAGCACGCCGATCATAAACAAAACGCTGATGCTGAAAAGTCCGATCAGCATCACCATAATGTTCAGGCGTGTGGCGAGGCTTTTGTGGGCCTGAGTTTCCTTCATGGTCATCAGGAGCGTCCATTTCGACATTTCGATTTCAAGGTCGCCGATATCTTCCGGCAGCTCGACAACAGTGTACGCTTCGACGGTTCCATCCGATGTTTCACGCCATGCACCCTGGGGCCCAACGCTTGTGAAAATTTCCCAGTCCTTGGCCCGGATTTTTTTGCTGTCGGGTTCCTTGTCGAGCAAATCCTGATAGTGCAGCAGATAACCACCCTCGCCCAGAATCACGATAGAACCTCGACCGCCACTGATTTTCCGCTCGGCCTCGGGCAGCCACTTGTGGATGTCCAGCACGCCCTTGGCGACACCGAGAAACTTACCGTTATTGTCGATGATCGGAATGCACAAACTCGCAGCCCATATCTTGGTGCTTTTGTCGTACTCGATAGACGGAATATAAATTTTTCCTTGCCCGCCGTTGTAGGCTTTGACCCACCATTCCTCGTCGCCTTGGTAGTAGTCGGTCGTTCTGTTGCTGGCGGCGATGAGTTGCCCGAAGCGGTCGGTTATAATCAGTTCGCTTATGGCGTTGTCTCGACGGACGATGCGCTTGAGAATATCGGCGATGGGGTTGTTTATGACATCATAGAGCAGGCCTGTGTTCTCGGGGGTGGTGGCCCAGCTGGCGTCGATTGTTGCCAGTTCCGGTGCGGGAAGTTTACGGTTCGACTCTTCGAGCTTGGCGAATACCGTGGGTTCCAAAAGAGTAATTTTAAGCAGCCCGATGTCTTGAATCAGCCCAGTCTGCATGACGTAGGCCTCGCTTTTGGTTACGGCGAGGATATTCTGCCCGAATGTTTTGGCCCGCAGGTGTCGGCCACCGATTACAATCGTCAGCAGGGCAGCTAATAGCGGCAGCAACGCTACCACCACAAGTAATACCACCAATTTGGTTCGAATGCCTACTTTCATTTACTTCTTAACTGGTCTTCCCAAATTTTTCAAATTTTTTAAAAAGATCCAACATCACTACTCATCACCGGGCGGATCCAGAGTTTTTGCATAGAACGCTCAATCGGCCGGTTGAGATACTGGAAGCAGCAATTCTATTTGTCTTTGTACGACGAAGCCACACGTTTTTCTCAACAAAAGCGGGAAATTTTAAAATGTTTTTGGATAAGCCCGCCAGGCCAGACCGTTGTGGTAAGCGTATTGATGACTTTTGGATAAAATTCCTTTGAAAAAACTGTGCAAATCACACCTGTAGTACCGATTATTCTGTTGTGCCTTATATTATGCTTATCGGATAATGTGGGGCGAAATCGTGCAGTTAATTGCATCGGATTACATTTGTTGACTCCGTGTCGAAGCCGAATCGACAAAGTCTGCTGCAAGGCATATTTAAAACGTCTGGTAAAATAAAGGAAATATCATGAGAACCGAGTCTTTGGAATTTCTCAAACAGCTGCTGACCTCGACATCGCCCAGCGGATACGAAACCCCCGCCCAGAAAATATGGTGCGACTACATGCGGCAATTCGCTGACGAAGTATATACCGACGCATATGGAAACGGCGTTGCTGTGCTGAACCCCACCGCCGGGCCGAAAGTGATTATCGACGGGCATATCGACGAAATCGGCCTGATGATAAAACATATCGATGATAAAGGTTACGTGTATTTTCAGAGCATCGGCGGAATCGACCCCGGGCTGATTCGCAGCAAGCGGGTGAATATCCACACGAAAAAAGGCATTGTTCGCGGAGTTATCGGCGCGACGGCGATTCACTTGTGCGACCGCGAAAAAGAATCCAAAACTCCCAAGATGCACGAGCTGTTCATCGACATAGGTGCCGCCGACGGCAAGGCTGCCAAAAAGAAAGTCGCGGTTGGCGATCCCATGACGTTTGTAGACGAATTTGAGATGCTCGACCGCAATACCATTGTCGGGCGCGCGCTGGACAACCGCATCGGATGCTGGGTCGCCGCGGAAGTTTTGCGAATGGCAGCGGCCTCGAAGACCAAACCCAAATGTGCCATCTACGCCTGCAGCTCCATTCAGGAGGAGACCGGGCTTAACGGCGCGAAGATGCAGGTCGTCAACATCAAACCCGACGTCGCAATTGCCGTTGACGTAACCCACGCCACCGACACACCGGGCATCGACGTGAAGTTGCACGGTGAGGTGAAATTCGGTAAGGGCCCGACATGTTCCATCGGCCGTGAGAATCATCCGGTGCTGATCGACCGCCTCCGAAAAATCGCCGCCAAGAAGAAGATTCCGTATCAGGTCGAAGTTTTTTCCAAGACCGGCGGCACGAACGCGTACGCGATGTGGACACAGAACGGCGGTGTACCGTCGGCCATCATCAGTACGCCCGTGCGATACATGCACTCGACCGTCGAGATGATGGATTTGCGCGACCTCCAAAAAACGGCCGACTGGCTGGCGGCGTTCGTACTGGACATCAAGAAAGACGAAAAGTTCGCCGTGGACGTTTGAAATTTCTCATAGCCTGGGATTATCTGTCATTGCGAGGAGCGTAGCGACGCGGCAACCGGCACGCCGGTGGTAAATAACTTCCAGCGGGGTGGGCGGTGTGACCGTAGCGATTGTTATTGCCTCCGCTGCTAGCGGCGAGATTGCTTCGCTACGCTCGCAATGACATGCGGGAACAGCCTGCCCCATTATTTTGCCATTATTCGCGGATGAACCTAAAAAAAAGGCGGCCCGCGATGGACCGCCTTGAAATTCCGCATGTGTGCGGGTTAGTTTTCTTCGCTCTCGTCGGCGGGGAGTTCCGGAAGTTCGAGATACCAGATATCCTCGACGGATTCCATTGCTCGCACTTCGGCGATGACTTCTTCGCCGGGGGCCTGGTCGAGGTTGAGTCCGACCATGGCGAGGCCTGAGCGTTTTTTACGGCTGAGCGTCAGGTCGGCGATGTTAATTTCATGCCGCCCGAAAATCGAACCGTATTGGCCCATGGCTCCGGGGCGGTCGTCGTTGAGAATAATCACGACGTGACCTTCCGGCCGCATTTCCATGTGATGCCCGTCAAGCGACAAAATTCGCGGGAACTTTTTCCCGAAAATCGTCCCGACAGCCGTCCGCTGAATCTTGTCGGTGGTGATTTTCACCTCCATGAGATTAGCAAACTCCTGCACCTTGGCGGTGGTGATCTGTTCGACTTCGACACCGCGTTCTGCTGCCAGTACCGGCGCGTTGATGACGTTTACGTTTCGCTCCATATGGCTGGAAAGAATGCCGGTCAGCAAATACGTGGTGATCGGGGAAACGTTCAGCTCCGAAATCGCACCGCGGTAAATGACCTCGACTTTTTCGATGGCACCGGGTGTAATCTTCGCCAGCAGGGCACCCATTCGACTCGCCAGTTCGGTATACGGACGAAGGATGTCCGGGATTGCTTCACCGAATCCGGGTGCGTTGACGGCGTTGCGAACTTCTCCACCGCGGATGGCCTCGACGAGTTGCTTGGCCGCGTCGAGTGCGACTTGTTCTTGTGCTTCTTCGGTGCTGGCCCCGAGGTGCGGGACAGCCAAAACCTTGTCGTGCTTGACGAGTTCGACCTCGGCGGGGTTGTCCGGTGGTTCCTTGAGGTAAACGTCGAGTGCGGCCCCGGCGACGCGGTTTTCGTTAAGTGCGTCGAGCAGGGCTTGCGGGTCGATGATTCCACCGCGTGCGGCGTTGATCAACCGCACGGACGGTTTCATGACGGCAAACTGCTCGGGGCCGATCATGCCCAAAGTTTCCGGGCTTTTGGGAACGTGCACGGTGATGTAGTCGGAACGTTTGCAGATTTCCTGGATGTCCTTGACCATTTCGATGGTGCCTTCCGGGCAGCCACCGGCGAAGAACGGGTCGTAACCCAGGACTCGCATTTCCATGGCGTGGCCGCGTTTGGCAACGGCTCGGCCGATACGGCCCAGGCCGATGACGCCCAGCGTTTTGTTCGCCAGCTGCGTGCCCTGGTAGGCCTTGCGGTTCCACTCGCCACTACGCATCGAGGCGTTGGCGGGGGAAATTTTACGGCTGAGTGCGAGCATCAACGCCCACGCCAGCTCGGCCGTCGATAGCGTGTTACCGTCGGGAGTGTTCATGACGATCACCCCCTTTTGCGTGGCGAATTTTACGTCGATATTATCGACACCGACACCGGCCCGGGCAATGCCTTTGAGGTTCCCGGGATTGGTGAGAACTTCTTCGGTTACCGTCACGCCGCTACGGATGATCATACCGTCGTATTCGCCAGCGATTTTCGCCAGCTCGGCCGGTGGCAGCCCCGCGTTTATCGTTACTTCGACATCGTCCTGGGCTTCTAACCAGTCGATACCGACTTTGCTCAATTTATCTGCTATGAGAATTTTCATTATATTTCCTAACCCGGCCGGGCCGGATTTAAGTGTTTAAAAAGTTTGCGAACCTGGCACGTAGCAATTTTACCTTGTTGAAAACAATTTTTATGTCATTGCGAGCGAAGCGAAGCAATCTCGCTTTTTGCATTGTGAGATTGCCGCGTCGCTGCGCTCCTCGCAATGACACCCCTAGCAGGGGCAGCAAATAATTCAAAATGCTTACCGGAATAACCATGTTTTCAACAAAGCAAGCCCATTTTAAAAACTACTTCCAGTCTTTAAGAACCTTCGTTGCCGCCGCCACGCCTTTACCGATTTCGACCTTTACGCCCATGTCTGCGAGGGTGTATTCAAGGGCGGCGATAAAGCCGATGGTATCCAGCGGGTCGATGTAACCCATGTGCGACACGCGGATGGCCTTGCCTTTCCAGCCATCCTGCCCACCAGCTACGCTGCAACCGTACTTCTTGAGGTTCTTGCGAATGCTGTCGTCGATTCCTTCGGGAAGGCAAATCGCGGTGACCGAATCGCTGGGCGACTTGCTGCAAAGCCCGAGGCCCAAGGCCGTGGCTGCTTCGCGGGTGGCCTTTGCCAAAATCGCCGTGCGTGCCCAGACGGTTTCGATTCCTATGCCGTTGATCATGTCGACAGCGACTTTCATTCCGCGGATAAGCGTAACGGCCGGGGTGTATGGTGTGTCGTCGGCGGCGACGCTTTTGCGGTAGGCCTTGAGATTCAGGTAGAATCCCGGTGCGTCGATGGTGTCGATGACTTTCCATGCCTTTTCGCTGACGGCCAGTGTCGCCAAGCCCGGAGGCAGCATGAACGCCTTTTGGCTGCCGGACGCGACGATATCCACGCCCCATTCGTCAGTTTTCAGCGGCAGGGCACCGGCGGCGGTGATGCAGTCGGCAATTAAGATAGCATCGGTAGCCGCGACGACCTTGGCGATTGCTTCGAGGTCGCAGGCCGTTGCTGTTGAGGTTTCGCTGTAAACGGTAACCACCGCGCCGTACTCGCCGGTGGCGAGCTTTTCGGCAACGACGTCCGCCGTCAGCGCTACGCCCCATTCGAGTTTCACTTCGTCGACGTCGAGGCCGTAAAGTTTTGCGACTTTTACCCAACGCTCGCCGAACTTTCCGCCGTTGGACACGAGCACTTTTTTGTCTCGCGGGGCTGCACAGGAAATTGCCGCTTCCATCCCCGCCGTGCCGCTACCGGCAATCGTCAGGACGTCGTTAGAGGTGCAGAGCAGTTTTTTCAGACCGACGTTGACCTCGGCGAACATCTCGCGGAATTGTGGCGTGCGATGGTGAAATATCGGCTTGGCCATTTCGTTGAGGACTTCGGGTGGAACATCAGTCGGACCGGGTGTAAACAAACGATTCTTGATCATGGGAGTATCTCCATTACAAGAGGTTATGCGGTAAGTACAAGCTGGCAGCGCCGCAGGCCCTTCCTACGGTTGCCACTTAACGCGATATTCGTATTTAGCTGTATTGGAGACCGGGTTTATCGGTGAACCCAACACGAACCGCACATTCTATCTGCAAAACGGAAAATAGTCAACCCGGAACCGATAAATTTCGCACACGGCCGATTTGTTGTGAGAATTCGGGGAGATGTGGACAAAATTGCGAAAATAGGCTAACTTTGACAGCAGAGGCGTGTCTGAATTACCGTACGGCGGTGAATGATAGGCAAATAAAACTCGGGAGACGACCATGACGGAAAAGCTGGGTATGAATCGGGACAGGGTGCTGGGATTATTCGCGGCCGTGCTTTTCGTGGGGTTATTTGTTTTTTGCAGCGGCGAGGCCGGCGCCGAACCGAAGGGTAAATCAAAAGCAAAAGTTAAAACCCCGGCAGCGGCGAAGCAAAAGACGGTTGATGCGAACAAGGCGATCGCCGAAAAGGTTGAGAGCTATTCCATTACCGGCACGGTCGACGAGGCCTTCGGGAGAGTCGAAAAAATTGGGAAGGTTATTGTTTATGTAGATTGGGACGGGCTGCGAGAGGCGGGGGTCAAAAAGACAAAACGCATCGCCGTTGCGGGAACAAATCATACGCTGAAGCAAATCATCGCCCGCCTTGTAACCAAGTCCGCAAGCAGGGGCAAACCGCTAAGCTGGCTTATTCACGAAAACGTCGTCATCATAACCTCGCAGCCGCGAGCGATGAAACTGCGAAAACGCCTCCGCGATATCGCCACCGCCCCAAAGGCTACGAAGCAAACCAAAATCCTCGAAAAAAAACTCGAAAAAACCGTCGCCGGCAAAAAACATAAATTCAATTTCGACGCCATCCCACTTTCGGATGTGATCGATTATTTTCGCGAGACCTTCAAGATCAACATTCACGTAAACTGGAAGGCACTCGAAAGCGTCGGCGTGGATAAAGGCACCGAAGTTACGCTGAAGGTAAAAGATGTTTCCGCGGGGAAGGCGTTGGATCTGGTATTTAGCGGCATCAATGCCACCGCCGGTCAAATGGACAGCGTGTACTGGGTGATTGACGACGGCGTAGTTATGATTTCGACAGGTTCGGTTTTAAACAAAACAATGCGAACGCGGGTTTTCGACGTGTCCGATCTGCTGCATATCGTTACCGATGCCAAAGGCCCGCGGGTGGAGCTTCAAACCATCGGCGGAAAATGCACCGACGATTCCGGGGGCGACTCGGGAAGCATCTTTGAGGATGACGACAAGGCCGAAAAAGAAGAATCCACCGCCGAGAAACGCAAAAAGCTAAATGCTGCCCTTATCGAAATCGTCAAAAATTCAATCGGCGAGGATTTATGGCAGCCGATTGGTAAAGGATCGATCAAAATCTACAAAAAGCAACTGGTAATCACGCAGTCGCTGCTCGGATTCAAACTCATGGAAAAATCGTTGCAACCGTAGCAGGGTTTTTTAAATAACGTTAGGGACTAACCCTGTATGGTTGGAGGCTATCGGATTGAGTTTGGAGCAAAACCGATTCCCTTAAAGGTTTTTCAAATAAACAAAAGGTTTTTGTTAACACCCTTGTGTTACCGCCAGACGCCGGGGATGGTTTGGTTGCATTTTGGGCATCGCCCATTGTCGAGATGTATCTTGCCAACGGCGAATCCTGCACGTTCGATAATTTGCATTTGGCAGTGGGGGCAGTAGGTAGATTCGTCGGCTGCGCCGGTGGCGTTACCGCAGTACACATATTCTAACCCAGTGCGGGCCCCGAGTTCACACGCCAGCTGTAATGTGGCGATAGGCGTGGCGTCGCGATTCTGCATCTTGTAGCTGCCATGAAATCTGCTTACATGCCACGGCACGCCGACCCCCAGCTTCGTTGCGATGAATTCCGCTATGTCGCCCAGCTCCTGTGGCGAGTCGTTCAGCCCCGGGACGATCAGCGTGGTAACCTCCACCCACACGCCCAGCCCAACCAACAGCTGGAGCGTGTTTAGCACCGGTTCTAACCGCCCGCTGCAAACTTTGCGATACGTTTCATCGCGAAACGTTTTTAAGTCGACGTTGATGGCATCGAGATGCGGCGCGATTGTCTGAACGGTTTCCGGCGTCATGAATCCGTTCGACACGAAGCAGTTTCGCAGCCCGCCCGCCCGTGCCAACTTCGACGTCTCATACGCCAGCTCGAAAAAGATCGTCGGTTCCGTATACGTATAGCTGATCGATTCACATTGACGCTGCATCGCCAAGGCGACGATGGTTTCGGGTGTGAGAGATTCGTCGGCCTGGCGCGAAAGCGAAATATTTTCGCTGTGCTCGCAGGACGTTTGCGAGATGTTCCAGTTTTGGCAGAACTCGCAGCGGAAGTTACATCCAGGCGTGGCGATCGAAAGCGTTTCGCTGCCGGGGAGAAAATGAAACAGCGGTTTTTTCTCGATCGGGTCTACGCTGCACGCGATAACCTGATCGAACGTATGCGTCATCAGTTTTCCCCCGATGTTCTGGCGCACGTTGCAGAACCCGAATTTTCCCGGAGCTATCGTGCATCTGTGTGCACACAAGCTGCAGCGAACGGTTTTATTATCGCCGCTGTCATCAACCGGTTCCCAGAGCATCGCGTCGTGAGGCTTGCTCATTGTCGCTCCTTCGGTTTTGGATTGCCGCTGGCGGTTTTGCCTCCACCGGCCACCCCTACAAGGGCCCAGCCGGTGAGCCATAGCAGTATCGCGACGGCGGTGAGGTAGCCCCACAGCTGAAAGTCTTCGCGAGGTTGTTCAATTTTTTTAATAAAGTTACTGCTGGTATCGGCAGCGAAATTTTCATTTGCAGGGCGTTCGTAGATGGTTTGCCCGGTGTTTGCCGGGACTAACCAGCGGAAGATATTACCCATCAGTACCACATATTGCTGCGTAAGCGGGAGGTTCGTGTTTTCTGCGGAACAGTCGAACGCGATGTATACTTGGCGGGGCGATGGGGTGTTGCCGGCGGCGGGGTCGTTGCGGAGAATGATAGCGTCTGCACCGAGGCGTGCGACGATGATCTGTGTGGGGTTGTCGATTGGAATCCACGGAGTCAGTTTGCGGATTGCGACGGCTGACAGGTCTACGTTTTTGAGGATTGGCCCGGCGGCACCGTGTGCGGAGATCAGTACGACGTTTTGCATCGTCTCGCCTCGCCGCCAACCGGGTAGGGGCTTGGGCGGGTTGATGCTCAGTGCCGGCTTCGTCCAGTTTGCGGGTATCGCGAGGCCGTTTGCGATGAGTACGTCGGCGTCCTTTGGGTTCGGGGTAAGTTGCAGGATATCGTCGGCGCTGACGTATCGTCGCAAAAGCCCCGATAACGGCCCGACGACCGCGACTTTTGCCTCCCGCTGACTGCGTTGTACCAGCTGCGATTTTGTGGGGTTTTTGCTCCCAGCTCGCCCGAAAGTCAGCTCTATTATAGATGCGGTAGGAATTCGCTCGATAAACGCCCCCGTGGTGTTCGGTGCGATGGTGATATCTCTCTCAGGGGTTGCGGGGTTTGGCACTGCTTCGAGTTTTACGGCCGCTTTTTGTGGTTCCCCGGTGTTATTTCGCAGCGAGACGAAAATTTCCACTTGCCCGCTTGGGAGCATCTCGGCGGCGAAGGCATCGAGCGTGATCGGTTGCAGCTTGGCGGGGGTGGTGGTGATGTCTTTGGCAGCAGGGGGGTGAATTACGGGTTTGCTCAGGGCAAACGCGGCGAGAACTGCACCGAGCAGCAGCAGAATCCAGGGCAGGGCGATTCGCTTTCGGCTGTGGGAGGCGGATTGCGACTCTGCCCCGGCGGCGATCCACAAACGAAGAGTCGGTACAACAACCCTGCGCCGCGCAGGACGAAGCAAAGCAAACACCGCCGCCCCCGCGACACCTACCAGCCAAAGCAAATTCCAAGGAGACTCGAAACCCATAAGTTGATGGAACCTCTTCAAACCCGAAGGCTTGATCGACTTTTATTGTGATTTTTCTTCCGCCCGCCTTATCGGATCTTTTTTGGTTGTCGCACTGACGCCCATGAGTGTGACATCATGGCAGCGGTCATTGCTGTCAAATCTCAGTACGCAGTAGCGTGCCCCCATAAAATCAGACCAGTGTCGAATGTCATAAATTCGCAGCAACTGGTCTTTCTCCTTGCTGCGAAACGTTCGCAATGGCGTACCAAGTTCACCGTCCTTGCTACACTGTGCCGGGGTTTTACCGGCAAGTTTTTTCTCCAAATTTGCATCATGAATGAGGTCTTCGATACCGTCGATGTCCTGTTTTGTTTTGGCAAACATCACGATTTTTCCGCCGTCTAGCTCCACGATGTATCGAGATTTTTTGAATAGATCGTTCTTGACGGGATAGAAGATTATGCGTACGTCCTGTCTATCGACGTCGATGAGAGTTTCCAATCGCTGGCCGAACATACTGTCGGCTGCCGCTTCGTCCTGCCCCATTAGCTTGCTGCGGCGATCTTTTACGTCTGCATCATTGATAGCGTCACCGGCAATCAGAGTCGCCAGACTAATCGGATGCGCACGGCATCCCCCGATGGTCAAAGCCACAAGGGCGACACAGGAAAGGATCAGTTTGCCGGTAAAAGCACCCCGCCAAAGCAGGCCCGAGGACGGTGATACTAATTCATGGCACCATTGTTTATTTGTGGGCTGCATAGTTTTGCTCCCTCTTTCTATTTAGGTTAGGGTTTCCCTGTATCTGCGAACTTGCTATTAAGCACAAAATCGCTCTAGGAATATCATTGACGGTACTCTTGGTTGGCAGTGATGTCAAGCGTTCGAGGCTGAATTCAGGAGATTCGGCGTCCCGGGAGCTTGTGGTTTACACCCCGCCGCCACTGAAGTTCACCGTAAACGTTCCCAAACTCTTAGCGAAAGTGGGGAGCAGAATCGGGGGCACAAAGGGAGCAAAGCAGGGTGCAGAGCCAATCCGCAAGAAGTTGCGATATGTAGAAATGCAGATGTAAGCATACCGTCCTCACTCTTTGTTTGTGTGGTGAAATGCGGTGCAAAGAAAAAGGATGCGACTCGTTACAAGTTGCATCCCTTGGGCCATACTGGACTCGAACCAGTGACCTCGCGGGTGTGATCCGCGCGCTCTAGCCAACTGAGCTAATAGCCCGTCATCAAGCAGAACCAAATTTCGATAACCAAAATCAATCCTACCGACAATCGAGCGGTAATTCTAACCATCGCAAACGAATCCTGCAAGAGTCTTTCGCAAAGATTGGTGTGGCATGTGGTATTTTGTGGGATTTTTAAAAAAGCTGTAACGAAACTTGCACTCAATGGGGTCTTGAGGATACGATTTTGGCTGGTCTGCATTGGGAAATGGTCGGGAAATTTTTTACGCAACTCTTAGCAGATATTCGATATGCCGCCCAAACTTTTGTGAAAATCGTTGTCGAATCATCCGATACCGTTTATAGTATCGGTTCACTTGATTCGTACGCTCCCATCGATTCCTGTGGAAGGCCCTGTGCGAAGGTCGCACGCGTTTTCCGAGGTGGGGAGCTGTGACGTATGGTGCAAAAATTTTTGGAACGCATATATGAAGATATGGTTTAACGGACAGCTTGTCGAGCAGCAAGACGCGAAACTTTCGATTTACGATCACGGTGCGCTTTACGGTGATGGTGTGTTTGAGGGCATTCGTGCGTACGGGGGTAAGATATTTCAGTGCGATGCGCATCTGGATCGTCTGATGACGTCAGCTCGTGAGATTCGGCTGGAGGTTCCGTACTCCAAGGCGGAGCTTACCGACGCGATGTACGATTGCATGGGAGCCAATGGACAAACCGACATTTATATCCGGCTGGTCGTTACGAGGGGTGACGGCGGATTAGGTCTGAACCCGTTCAAGTGTTCCAAACCGAACGTCTTTATCGTGGCCGACAACATTGAACTTTACGACCCGGAGCTGTACACCAACGGCATGCCGGTGATTATCTGCAAGACCGTTAGAACATCAGCGACGATGCTGTCCCCGAAAGTCAAAAGCCTCAATTACCTCAACAACATCGCCGCCAAAATCGAAGGCCTCGACGCTGGTGTGCAGGAAGTGTTAATGCTAAACAGCGAAGGGAACCTCGCCGAAGGCAGCGGTGACAATATCTTCATCGTCCAGGACGGGCAAATCGTTACACCGCCGGAATCGGCAGGGATTTTGATGGGTATCACCCGCGGTGTGATTATGCATCTCGCGCGGAAAATGGATATTCCCGTTTCGCAGCGCGACATTACCCCGCAGCAACTTTTCGATGCCGACGAATGCTTCCTGACCGGCACAGCTGCCGAGGTTATCCCGATCGTCAGCGTCGACGGTAAACCAATCGCCAACGCCAAACCCGGTAAAATTTCGCTGGAGCTCGTCAACGCCTTCAGAGAATTTGTCACTATCGGCGAAGAAGTGCCCTACGACGGGTAAACCGGCGAGGCGTTCTCAAAGCCGGGCTCTTTTTGCGTAAGCGTTCACACCTTTTTTTCCTGTTAATCAAACTGGTTTCTTTTTTTGACAGGATTACAGGATTAATTATGAATTATCAAAAAGAAAACAAGAACCAATACTATTAACTGCCAACTGTAAAAACCA
Source organism: Planctomycetota bacterium (assembly GCA_030635145.1). Taxonomy (GTDB): domain Bacteria; phylum Planctomycetota; class Phycisphaerae; order SM23-33; family SM23-33; genus DAOVZK01. The sequence continues at coordinate 32,460 of DAOVZK010000023.1, forward strand.
TCGTAACAAATACAAATTTTGATGTAAATTAATCCTGATTAACAGGATTTTTAAAGCCTATCTTCTATCCTGTGATCCTGTCAAAATTTTTATGTGAATGGTTACCTTTTTACAAAACCACGCGAGTTCTGCGCACAAAAAAAAAGGATCACATTTCTGTGATCCCTTCGCGCTCCCTCCGGTTACGCAATTTTATGATCTCATACGTTATCAGGCAGCACGCCTTTGATTAGTCTTGGCACCGATCACCGTATCGTTGGGGACGTCATTGAATTCAAGCCCCATGCGAATCTGCGAGTTTTCTTCCCAGCACCGCACGACTTTGGCGTGGACGTATCGGCCTCGCTGGTTTTGTACTGGAATGTCGATTATCAGCTGTGTTCCGAGCGGGTATGAGTGCGCCGCAGCGATCCCCATTCCACATTCGGAAATATCAATTCCTTGCAGCTGTTCCACGTTCCGCCGGCCATCATCCGAAATAAACATCCCGGAAACCTTCGGCATCCATGCACGGCGGGGGTGGCGGCGTTTTTCAAATTTAGTTTGGGTCTGTTCTGTTGGTGCTGGCATTTTGTTCACCGATTAAGTTGTAACCTAGCCGAGACCTCTCAAATTCACCGGGTTACGCCCAGTGAGTCTCGGCGATACTCTTAATTGTCGGAATAGCAGCAAAATACTTTAGGCTTCTTTGGTTACTTTTCGAATTAAATATGCAATTTTTTCTCGGCCCTGGGCTGCATAGCTTGGAATTACGGTGAGTTTATGGCGTAAAGCTATATTTTGAAGAGCGTTACAAGAAACTCAGCCGTTTGTGCGGCATTTTGCTTTTCCGGTGCAATTAACCCGCATCTACGGCAACAAAGTTTTTGCGTCTTGGCTCCGAAGCCCCTACAATACGGGTGTTATGGCGAGTGAGCGAAAAAAAACGGGACTTGTTATACTTCTCGGGGCTGGGCCCGGAGATGCGGGGTTGCTGACTGGCGAAGGGGCAAAATGGCTAACTCGCGGGGATGTTGTAGTTTACG
>DAOVZK010000049.1 GCA_030635145.1 Planctomycetota bacterium
GTCATGTGCACGACGAGTCCGAGGCGGGCATAGCTGCTTCGGCCTTCGACGCGGGCCGCCAGTCGGGAGTCGGCTGGTAGTGTGATACGCTCGAGCGTTTGCGAAAGCACGAACGCACCGGGTTGAATCACGACACCGCCGTCATCCTCACGCGGAATATCCTCAAGAAACGACGTGTAGTCGGGAATGTTCACATCGCTGAGTCGCAGCTGTTGCAACATCCCGGCCGGTGGTGTTTTCCATCGCTTAAACTCGTCACCCACGTGCAAATCGACGGCCGACGGTGCGTACTGGTCGTCGCTGGGTTCAGGGGTAATCGAAAATCGCCCTGACTCTAACGCGACACGAATTTGCCTGGCCGAAGTCTTTGGCCTATCGGTCAGCAATGGTTACTTAGCCAAAATTTGCACGAAGACACTTTCGATTGCTTTGCAGCCAGCCTACGCGGAAGTTGCCGAGACGATTCGCAATGCCGACGTCATCGGCACGGATGAGACGGGACATAATGATTCCGGCATACTGCATTGGGTTTGGTGCCAGCAAGATCGCAAGGTTGCCTTCTTTCATATCTCCGAGTCCCGCGGTTCTAAAGTACTCAACAAAATTCTCGGGAATGACTTTAGCGGCATTCTTCAATGTGATTACTTTTCAGCCAACAAGAAATTTGTCCGGGACAATTCGATTCCCGTCCAATTCTGCTGGGCACATTTTATTCGTGACATCAAGTCAGTTGGCGAAAGCCTTTATTCTTCCGTTCGCCGGCCGCCGGATTATGGCGATGCTCGAACATTGTCGAAAAGATTCCGAGGCCGCCGCGGTGAGCAAGACTATTTCCTGTTCCTCGATGCGGATGGCGTTGAACCGACTAACAATCGAACTGAACAAGCCATTCGGCATGTGGTGATAGATCGCCGCGTAACGCAGGGCACACGAAGTTGGGCTGGCATGCGATGGTGCGAACGAGCATGGACTTTTTTAACACCGCGTTTTTGCAGGTTGGAGTTTCAGTAGCTACTGAAATCATGTGGTATTAACAGGCGTTTTTAAAAAATCGCTACCTGTGCTCGGCATGAACGAAGCGTTTATCGATTCTTCCTCGACGCTCTAAAAGCCACATGCAATCCTAATCTACCCTACCCCACTCTCATACCTCAAAAAGCGTGAATGGTTACGACCATATGTGTGTCCCTACGGCAATTCTACCAAAACAATCTGCAAGGGCTGGCGGCTTACCAAATATCAAGGCAAACGCAGAATCAAACTCTGCAAGGCCTGTGGGCGAAAGTTCACACCGAAGAACCAGAAGGCTGCCGAAAGCGAAGAATCTTCACAGTATGAGCCTATAGAAAAAATAGGCTTGCCTTTAGCAACCCCGGCAGAACATAAAGCCGAATGAACACAATTCGCATGGCCTTTCGGCACACCTATTGGCCTCAATTGGATTAATTTTTTATCTATACCCTTAATTACACATCTTCCCGAGGCAGAGGAAAGAACGAAGTAAAAACTCTACGGTCCACTGTTGTTTCGGCAAACGGCTTCGAACGCCGACAAAAACCCCCAGGATGTCAATATTAAAAGCTCCGGCATAATTTATTATTCATTTTTTGGATTGTAAATATCATACCAATGCTCCCCCCGTGCTGCCTGTAGCCAATTTGGCGTGTAGCCTTTTTCGCGGCGCAGTGTGTCTGCAAGTGACTTGATATCTTTACCAGGCCCTTGGACCATGATCATCTCGGCACAAAGGTGCTCATCCAAATGTAGATGGGTTGTAGCCAAAACCTTGCCAGTAAAATGATGCTGTTTATGTGTCAATCGTTCACTTAGACCGCGTGCATGATGATCGTAGAGAAGTGATATTGTGCCCAGGCAGATTTCGTCTGTTTGCCATTCCTGTTCGACCAGGTAGTCGCGGATCATATCCCGAATGAACCCAGAGCGGTTATCGTAATCACTTTCTTCTACGAGCTTATCTAATTTGTCGAACAGAGTTTTTTCTGCCGATACTGTAAATCGAACAAGGTCAGACATGTTGCGGCTCCTTTACTATTGCGACTTATAATTTTAGTCAGCAACGGCGGCTATTCAAGGCTTCCGTCAGGCGTGATGAACTGCTTCAAGAAAAAACAGGTCTTCCCGGTCAATTAACCGGATACGATCCAATCCAACTTGACCCAAAAGTAAAATCCAATCATCGCCTTCCGGGAGTATGTCGTGGTGCACTGGGCCATCAAGATTCGCATGAAAGCCATTGATCTTTTTGCTGCCAGCTATGTGCATGACAATAAGTCGGCCTGAGGGTTTCAGCGATCGTACAAGATTCTGTAACGCTGCAGCCTGATTGCGAAAATGCGGAAAACAGTGGAAACACAGTATTGCGTCGAAGCTTTTCGAGCCAAGTTCTTCGCTGCACACATCCAAGCACAAAAATTCCGCATCGATGTTCTTTTGTTGAGCTTGGGCAATCATGGCTGGAGAGAAGTCGACTGCCGTCACCGTTCCGGGAGATACCTTTTGGGCCAGCCAGCTTGTGGTTTTGCCTGTTCCACAGCCTACCTCTAAAAGATCATCACCACTTTTTATATCTAACAATGATGAATGTTGGTTCAAGCAGGCGGTCATAGTCTCACTGCTGGGTTCCTCATTATCCCAGTTTTCAGCCAGGTTGTCAAAAAAGACGATACGAGGGTCAATCCCACAATTTTTTTTATTATTCATATGAAATTCCTCTTGCGTAATAATTCAAATAGTATTACGATATTCACAATCGTAATACTAACATTGCTTCTTGTCAAGTGCTCTTGCCAAAAATGAATAGCTCAATTTAACAAAAAGGAGAAACTATGATGAATGCTCAAAAAAGTCCGTTTATTTTATTGGTGGTATCGTTGTTTGTATGCTTGGTACCAATTGGGAGTATTTCTGCGGCGACAAGCTGGGATATCCAAGCCGTGGATGAAAACGGGGTTGGAACGTGGAGCGGAAGTTATCCGGCGACTTTCCAGGGTGTGGTACTGTTCGACTCTGAGCTGTTTCTTGACAGCACTGCGAATTACAACGTAATTCCCTGGGATATGGGGGGGCAGTGGCAGGTGTTTGTGCAGGGGCTTACCGGGGATCATGCGGGTACTGCGGTTTATATGGCTCAGAATTATGGTAATACATGGCGAAATAATCCTGACTACAGTTATTTGAACAAGGAGTGGGACACCAGACTTTCCGATGTTTCCGGTGTCACCGCAGGTTCGCTCGTTACGGTTACTGCACAGAATTTGGGTTTCTACGGTGGTAAGACTAACTGCAATGAAGGCCATAATAACGCCGAATCGATGCATTTCACGATCACTGTCGAAGACGCTGACTACGGCCTACCGATCGCCGAAGAGATAACCCTCGCCGATCTGTACGTGAGCACATCCAACGCAAACTACGATGCAAGCTATCCGATGTTCGACAAAACGCGGGAGACTGGTGCCGAGTATTACCAAAGTCAACTCGTCAGCCTAGCCGGACTGATACTGGATGATGCAATCGACTGGGATCAGTCCGGTAGCTGGAGAGAGAGACTACTTACAGCTCATGACAGTGACGGACGAACCCTAAACCTGCGGTTACCCCGAGGCAGCCAGCTCGATTTCGGTTCTGCTCCATTGGGGGAATTTGATCTTATCGGTGTAATAAATCAGGAATCCGAGAGTACCAGCAATGGTCAGTTTGGTTATGAAATACTCGTGCTGGAAGTTACACCGGAACCGGCAACACTAAGCCTGGTTACTGTTGGTTTGGTGGTGATGATTCGACGACGTAAAAAATAAAAGCATGCAAATCGGAAATTGAATTTAACTGCGAAAAGGCGGCGGAAGCATAAAATTTGTTTCCGTCGCCCTTTCTGGTTCTTCTGAGATGGATTATGGCAGCGTTACGAAGAGACAAATTACGTGGTTTTACGTTGATTGAGCTGTTAGTTGTAATAGCAATCATAGTGATGCTTGTATCGATTCTCCTCCCGTCGCTAAACCGTGCGAAGTTGCTCGCGAAAATGGCCAAGGCCAAGGCTGAACTGCGCGGAGTGGATTCATCGCTCCATGTGTACTACATCGATCATGAATGCTATCCACCAGTGCGTGTGGACTGCAACGCCGACATGCGAGGGCATGAGTATCAATTACCTGTGGAATTGGCGCAGGGTGGATATCTGCCCCAAGGTAACAGTCTGCAAACGATGGTTGCCGTCGAAGATCCTTTCAGCCCCGATCATACTTACAAGTATAACGCGCCCGGGCCGCTGGTTGTCAATAACGCATTTCATGAAAAAGGTAACGACCTCTGGCTGCCGGATAATTTCCCGCAAGATCCCGGTGATGATCTAACTAAGGCTCGCGGCGAAGGAACTCTTTACAATGATCCTAAACTTTGTCCTGTGAGATGGGTAATCTGGAGTGTTGGGCCTGGTGGGCCAGATTCTCCCAAGGCCGCCAGCCAGCGTTGCCCAACTTCCAGCCGTACATGGTACGACCCTTCTGACAAACAAGGCATCATCTGTCGAATTCTCGGCTCCGACGGGCTGATTCATTTAAGCCCTTGATAAAAGGAAAGGCTATGTGGCGACGAATGATTTTCAGAATTTTTTTTACTATTGTATTCATAGTTACAGTATTTGGTTTTGCGATCTCTACTGTCGGTTGTAAGAAATCCGATTCACATGAGAAACCTGAAATCGCTGCGACGAATTCCTACCTGGAAGCAGCCGTTCGAGACTTGCTGGGCAATGATATTCCGGTATTGAGACTCGCCGGGCCTGGTATGTGCCCGGGTCATTTTGATATCAGGCCCAGTCAGGTACAGAAGCTTCGTAACTGCCGGATGCTTCTTCGGTTCGATTTTCAAAAGGGGTTGGAATCCAAACTGTCCAACCTCAGTGAAGATGGCTTGCGATTCATCGAAATTTGCGTTCCGGGCGGATTATGCGAGCCACCAAGTTATTTATCAACATGCCAGCAGATAGCAAAAATACTTATTGAGGCTGGGATGCTTACTCCCCAAAGAGCCGACGAACGATTGGCAGAAATTAACCGGCGCATTGATAAAAAGCAAAAGTGGTGTCGACAGCAACTCAGCGGTTTTACTGAGATTCCGGTTATCTCCAGCGTTCATCAAGAGGCTTTTTGTCGATGGCTGGGGCTGAAAGTAGTAGCAACGTTCAGTGGCGCTGATGTTGGGTCCGTGAATCAAATTGATAGAGCGGTTTGCACGGGCGAAAAGGCTGGTGTGAAGCTGGTTATTGCCAATCTCCCCGAAGGCCGAAAAGTTGCGGACTCATTGGCCAAGCGGTTGGGAGCAAATGTGGTTGTCTTTAGAAATTTCCCCGCAGCTAATGGTGTGGATTGTTCTTTCGACGATCTGTTGACGAGCAATGTCTCGGAGCTGGCAAAGGAGATTGGCCGTTGAACTCCAATGCCATACAGCTCGAAAAACTTACTGTTAGGGCAGGCCGGAAAACAATTCTGGCGATAGACAATTTGTCTATAGATCGCGGTGAACTCGTAGGGTTACTCGGGCCGAACGGTGCGGGGAAAACTACGCTGTTGCGTTGCCTGCTCGGTTTGCAAAAGCATGCCCGCGGGAGGGTGCAAGTTCTGGGTAAAGACATAAAAACGCTTGGTGCGAGAGGCTTGGGGCTTTTGCGCCGGCGAATCGGTTACGTTCCCCAGCTGTTACCATCTCACAGTGAAATGCCGCTGACAGTTCGCGAGGTTGTCGCCATCGGCAGAACGGGTATCGCCGGACTCTTTCATCCGCTTCGCAAACGGGATTGGGAAATTGTTGATGAGTGGATCGAACGGTTAGGCCTATCGTCATTGGCTGCACATGGGTACACCCAAATCTCGGGTGGCCAACAGCGAAAAACATTGATCGCCAGAGCCATGGTGCAGCAGCCTGAGGTTCTGATCCTAGATGAACCGACCGCGAATCTTGATATGGGTTGGCGCGAGCGGATCGTGGAGATTATCAGCGAATTTTACCAGCTTGGAAATCTGACAATCCTGCTGGTGTGCCACGAACTTGAGGTGCTACCTTCGTGCTGCAATCGAATTGCTATTATCGATAGCGGCGAGCTTGTTGCCGACGGTAGCCCCGGTGACGTTTTGTCGGAGGAAATGATCCGCTCCCTGTATGGACTGGGTTTTGACCTCCTTGCCGGTAACGGCCGATATGTTGTCGTACCGTCGGAGGTTGCACATGCTTGATTTAGTCTTCTGGGCACCGGTGATGATCGGCGGATTGTTGGCTGGTGGGTCGTGCGGTTTGCTGAGCGTTTACATAGTCGGCATGCGGATTCCGTTCCTTGGGGTTTGTGTAGCTCATGCGGCGTTGGCTGGGGCGGTCTTCGGAGCCTTGGCTGGGCTCGAAGGGCAAATGCTCCTGCTACCCGCACTTGGCGGTGCCGTTGTCACCGCAACGCTTCTGGGCCTGGCCGACCCTCGCAAAATTAACATGGATGCAAACGTAGTGATGGGGTTACTGTTCTCGGTGACTATGGGCCTTGCGTTCGTGGGTTTTGGGTTGTTCAGTGTTTTGGGTAAAAGCGACAACGATGTGCGAAGCCTGCTTTGGGGCAGCCTCAACTACTGCCAATGGAACGATGTTACACTTATGCTTATAGCGTTCGGTTTGCTCGTGATATTCGTGCTCGTGTTTCGAAAGGAGATGCGTGCGATAATGTTTTCGCGATTAGATGCGCAGGCCGTCGGTATTCACGCCACAGCTGTGTGGACGGTTTTTTTAATTCTCGCGGCCATGCTTATAACCGTGAATTTTCAAACCGTCGGGGGGTTGATGATCTATAGCTTGATTACGAACCCAGCGGCGGCGGCTTTTCAACTTACGAAAGGCAATACCCGAACAATGGTGCTGGCGACAATACTTGGAGCCGCCAGCGGGCTTGGAGGATTTTTGCTGTCCGCAATCACAGACCTTCCCAGCGGGGCCGTCATTGTGCTGGTTTCATCGCTCGTGGTTATGGTTGCCGCGGTTTGGGCCCGGCTGCAAAAAAGATGATCGCCATATTGCAAGACCCTCGTGTTTATCATTTGGTTTTATAATATAATTTTTGGGCTACAAATGTTTTTTCGATCAAGTCTTGGGTAATCAGCTCTTCAACATACTTAATGATTTCGTTTTTGTGCATTCCCAGCCCATCGGCGATGTCACCTATGGAACAAGGACGCCGTTGCAGCAATTCCAGAATACTCTCGCGCCCGGCTTTGAAATCACTTTGAGCATGAACGCCACGATAATCGGCAATGACCTCTGCTGGCGGATGGAAAAGTAAGGCGATCTCCTCCATTCTCGCATGATCTACCATCATGGCGAAATCCTCCGCTGTGGGTCGGGTTGCAGTATTGAGTTGCACCCGATCCGGATTGATTCGTCGAACGCAATCTATAATTTTGTGGATATCGCTTTCGACAGCGGTGTGCCCGGACAAGAGAAACACCTCCAGCCAATACTCACCGCAGAATTCCTCACGAAACGTGATCAACCCTTCCATCATTTGCTCAAAGGAGATGCTTTTTTCGGGGCGATTGACGATTTCAAACATCGCACTGTCACCGGCGTCAAGCGAGGGGATAACAAGATCGGCGTTTAGCAATTCCTCACGGACAGCGAGATCATGCAGCAGAGAATCGTTTGTTAAAACCGCAATGGGTACAGAAGTAATTTCTTTGATGCGAACTATTAGTTCGCCCATTCGAGAATACAGTGTCGGTTCACCGGAGCCGCTAAGGGTAATGTAATCAGGCTTGGTGGTCAGTTTCTCCTCCAGCTCCGCCAGAACATCGTCCAATGGAACCCACTCGCGTCTTTCAACGGTCTTGTTGGTCGTCCGGCCGAGCTGGCAGTAGATACAGTCGTAGCTGCACGTCTTGAACGGAACAAGATCGACTCCAAGTGACCGGCCAAGACGCCGTGACGGAACTGGTCCAAATATGTAGCTCATTTTTTCTCTATAAAAGTTTTTCGGCACCGGAGTATACTTCCTCTACTACCAGTGCAGCTGCCGCATGGCGGGGGTATTTTTCCGGAGTCCATGTTTTCATATCATCAAATATTTCACCTTCCGTGTGATATTCCAGTGTGCCCTTAGCTTGGTAAGCTTTACGTTCATTCGTAATGAAAAGCAGTGCCCCCATGCAGCCATTGAGGATGTTTGCCCGAGTCTTATCGAAATAATTGTCTGCGACTACCATCTTGTCATCTTCGAATATCGAAACGCAGCCCGCATAAATAATATTGGGAACGCCTGTTTCACTTACGGTAGCTAATACGACTGGGCCTTCTCGGTCTTCCCATGCGTCACGAACGGTTTGGGGTAAAGCGGTCATTATGTTGCCTTTCTGTTTTATCGTGTTATGTAAAAAATCAAAACCGGGGTCAGTAAAAGTTTCAGGTCTCATTTAAATTCAGCTTTATTGTTGTACCTGCGGGGGCAGCGAGGCATTTTTCAGGGAATTCAGTCCACAGCCGAACCATTCCATTAATTCCTGTACAGTGGCATGGGTATAAATGCGAGACGCCGAGTTTAATAAGTTCAGCGACGGTTTTGCGTATTCGTTCTTCGCTGGCGGAGATAAGATGCATTCCGCCGATCACCGCGTGGATGTTACGATTGTTCGTAAGCGTTTGGATATACCGCAGCGTGTTTATGACTCCGCTGTGCGCGCAGCCGAGAATGACAACCGTTCCCGCTGGTGTCTCAAGAAACGCAGCTTGGTCGTCAATCAGATCATCTGGCTGCTGGCAGGTTTCGTCTGTGAAGAACGGCCCACCCGTATCCTCAAAATCCGTCACTCGCGGAACCGGCCCGGTGAGGAAAAGACCCTCGCAAACTTCGGTAGGCCCCTCAACCAAAACAAGCTCGGATTGCTTGCGAATTATTTGCCGGTTATCAGGGGATATCCCGATGTACCGAGCAGAACCATCGGAATTGCGCGCGAATTTTGGATCAAACGCAGCTGGGTGAGCGTAAACTTTACATTCCCGCGTCAACTCAAGAACAGCACCCAGCCCGCCCGTATGATCATAATGCCCATGGGATAGCAAAACAGCGTCGGCTGTGCAGAGATCGATGTTGAGCTGTTTTGCGTTATGGATAAGAGCATCGCTCTGGCCGGTATCGAACAGAAATTTATGCTTTCCCATCTCTATCCAAAATGCAAGCCCATGCTCAGCGATTATGCCTCGCCCATGGGCTGTATTCTCGACCAGAACGGTTATTTTGCAATCAGCCATCCGCTACAACTTTCTGCTCAACGACGTTCCACACGTTTCGTACGTCTTCCGCACAGCCGTCGGTTTGATACTCAACAATCGTCTGTTTTTTTACCTGTGCTTCCGTCACTGCCCGATCGTATCGAACTCGCCCAGCCACCGCAAGATTGCGTTGGGCAGCTTGACGCTCTATTTCCGCGGTGAGTTCGGGATTGATGTCCCACTTGTTTATGCAGACGAGCGTTTCGATGTCGAAAAATTTCGTCAGATCCGCTACGCGTTGCAAGTCGTGCAGCCCACTAAGCGTAGGCTCGGTTACGATAAGCACAAGATTGGCACCTGTAATCGAGGCCACCACCGGACAGCCGATTCCGGGTGAACCGTCGACGATTATCATATCCAGTTTGCGAGCTTCGGCGATTTTTTTTGCCTCGCTACGAACGAGACTCACGAGCTTGCCGGAGTTCTCCTCGGCCACGCCCAGTTTCGCGTGCACCATCGGCCCGAAGCGAGTGTCGGACAAAAACCATTGACCGTTTACTACTGGGCCGAACTCGATGGCCCCCACTGGACAGAACCAATTACAAACACCGCAGCCTTCGCACGAAATCGGGTCAACTTCAAAAGGTTGCTTGCTAATGTGGCCAGACGATTCCATCATTTCGTGAATTGTGGCGTTTGTTTTTGATGAGCATGACCGCACGCAGAACCCGCAATCGTGACATGCCGAACTTGCATCGGGGCCAACCCACGGTGTCTCTGAATTCTGCGATATGGCATCGAAGCGGCAAACTTCCTGGCATTTCCCGCAGGCGATGCAAAGGTCTGGATTTATCTTCGCCCGCGATCCGCCGGAAAAATCTTCCTGCTGGATAATGTTCGGTTCGAGAACCAGGTGCAGGTCGGCGGCGTCTACGTCGCAGTCGGCGAGGACGGCTTTGTTTTTGGCGAGTGCGGCAAACGCGGCAACAATCGACGTTTTTCCCGTTCCGCCCTTACCGCTTATGACTACCAGTTCCTTCATGTCGCACGTCCTTGAATGTCTTCGAGAAGCTCGGTAAAAAGAGCTTCGTATTTGGGGATTGCATCGCAGGCCATCTCGCCGCGCGAATATGCTTCGGCGATTTCGCGGTCGTCGGGAATCTCGGCCATTATTTCGATATCGTTTATGTCGCAATAAACATGCGTATTTTGATCCCCGACATCGCAACGATTTACGATCACACCGAACGGAATCTTCAATGCCCGGATCATATCGACCGCCAACTTCAAATCGTTCAGCCCAAACGGTGTCGGCTCGGTAACCAGAACGATGAAATCCGAGTCGCGAACGCTTTCGATCACAGGGCAGGACGTCCCCGGTGGAACATCAACTATTATCATATCCGCATCGCAGTCGACTTGCTTGACGGCCTTGATCAGCGGCGGGCTCATTACTTCACCAACGTTCAGCAACCCGTGTACGAACTTAATCGGCCCGGAATGTCCGGTTTCGACCTTGCCCATGATTCGCGTTTTTTCGGTAATCGCACCGGACGGGCACACCAACGCGCACCCACCGCATGCGTGGCATAGCTCGGGGTAGACGAGCACTTTTTTCCCGACGCAGACGATGGCACTATACTGGCAGATTTCTCCACACTTACCGCAGTTGGTACACAAATTTGCGTCAACTTCGGGAATCAGATTTCCCACAGGTTTGCTGTCGGTGATTTTCGGTTTCAGAAAAATGTGGCCGTTGGGTTCTTCGACGTCGCAGTCGAAATATCCCACACTTCGGCCGTTACGTGACGCGACATACGCCAAGTTTGTCGACACTGTGGTCTTGCCGGTTCCGCCTTTACCGCTTGCTACCGCTATTTTCATTTTGCTCCGCCGTTTCGCTGCAACTAACCCAGCTCTATCGCTTCACATGGACATTCGCTGATGCAAAGTCCGCATTCGGTGCAGTCATCTGATATGACGGCCACGCCATCGACGATGGAAATCGCCTCAAGCGGGCAGGCTTCGACACACACTGCGCAGCCTGTACATTTTTCACCATCTACTTTTGCCGCCACTGCACTAACCTTCCTTTCCAAGCTGTTCGATTCGTTCCTGAATTTGCTGCAACTGCTGCCCCAGCATCTCCGACTGCTGCTGAAGCATCGTGATTTCCTGCTGCTCGGTCATTGGGGCCGGTTGCGGGGTTGCCGCGGGGATTGGGGCAAATCCTGCGCCCATACCTCGGCCGAAACCGCGACCCATTCCTCGGCCTCGTCCAAATCCACCACCTCCAAAACCTCGGCCAACTCCATTTGCGTATCCCGGGGTTGGATAATCTGCACAATATCCAGCACCACGGCCTGTCATTGAACCCATTCCTGCGGGGCCTGTTTTATCTCCACCTGGCATAATAATTCTCCTCATAATCTTTGTCTTGCTCATGCTCAGCAGTAACGCACCGCTGAGTGGAGAAGACTGTTTAACTTCGTATCATTTTCGTGCCGCACGTCGGGCAAGTTTGTTGATTGCACGGCTGCGATGGAACGTGTGAACTTGCGTGCCCACAACCCGGGCATACGCAATTTCCTCGCGACCCACTTTGCTGCCCGCGATTGCGAAACCGATTCCCTCGGCCGCAACAACCTGGCATTAAAAATGCGTTCGGGTTTAAGCCGCACTTTATGTAGGCCGCCAGCACCAGCTCAACATCTCCGCAAGTCTGCGGTATAACTTTCACACCGCGAGCTGTCAGCCCCATCTCCAACGGTTTGGAAATGGCACCACAAACCAGCACTTCCGCTCCCGCGTTAACCAAGGTATCTATTCGCGAGCCCAAAGTTTCAGCTTCCAGAGATATATCCCGGCGGTTTTTTTCGCACCCGTCGGTAATCTCTACCAGCGATACGTTGCCGGCAACGTCAAATACCGGAGATATCCGCCCGTGCCAATATGGAATTGCGATTTTCATCAATAATCTAATTTGCACAATCCGTGCCAAATTTTTTACCGTGAGCATATATTCGCAAATCACTATTGAAAAAGGGATTATAAAATATAATTTCCCAGAGGTTAATCTTAGGCAATCGTGCAAAATAACAAATTTTTTACAAACACCATTGCATTTTGCATGATAGTTTGTTATTATATACTTGGGAGATATTAAAAATGGCTGTGAATGACGCACATGATGAAAAGCAATCGACTCAGCGTGAGGTGGCGATTCTCGATTCGATCAACGAGGGGGTTTTTACGGTTGATCTGGATTGGCGGATTACGGGTTTTAATAAGTCGGCCGAGCGTATCACCGGGGTTTCTAAAACCGATGCTATCGGTAATATGTGTTGCGACGTTTTTCGTGCGAGCGTCTGTGAAAAAAATTGCCCGCTGCGACAAACCATGACCAGCGGCAAGCCAACCATCAACGCCACTGCCGATATCATAAATCAGCAAGGCCAACGGATACCGATTCGCATTTCGACAGCCTTGCTAAAAGACACCGACGGAACAATCATCGGCGGGGTGGAATCGTTTCAGGATCTTACGCGGATCGAGCAGTTGCAAAAACAGCTGCAGGCCAGCTACACATTCGAAGACATTGTCGGACGAAGCAAGGCAATGACGCAGCTGTTCGAGATTCTCCCGCAGATTTCGGCCAGCAACAGCACCGTACTTATCGAAGGCCCAAGCGGAACCGGTAAGGAGCTTTTTGCGCGCGCGATTCATAATCTTTCACCGCGAAAGGATGCTCCGTTTATTGTCGTTAACTGCGCAGCCTTGCCTGACACGCTACTGGAAAGCGAACTGTTCGGGCATAAGGCAGGGGCCTTTACCGATGCCAAAAGCGACAAGCCAGGCCGGTTCGTACTCGCCGACAAGGGCACGATATTCCTTGACGAAATCGGTGATATTTCACCAGCTATGCAGGTTCGGCTGTTGCGAGTTTTGCAGGAACGAGTCGTCGAACCGTTGGGTGATGTAAAGTCTGTCCCGATAGATATTCGGGTCGTCGCCGCCACGAATAAAAGCCTCACAAAACTCGTCAGCGACGGTAGCTTTCGTGAGGATCTTTACTATCGCATTCGTGTAATCGATCTCAAGTTACCGGGGCTTAAGCAGCGGCGTGAAGATATCCCGTTGCTGCTCGATCATCTGATTACAAAATTCAACTCACTGCAAGGTAAAGACATCGCGGGCGTTTCGGACGAAGTTATGGCTGCCCTCATGGAACACGACTATCCCGGTAATGTTCGCGAGTTGGAAAACATTATCGAGCAGGCATTCGTACTTTGTCGCGGAAGCATTATCGAGCTGAGCAATCTACCTCCTGAACTTCGCCCTGTGGTGGGCGATGGGCAAAAACATCACCCGCAAATGTCGCTCGATGCGATGGAGAAATTTCTGATCACCGAATCGCTCCAGCGGCATAAGGGCAACCGAAAAAAAACCGCCGCCGATCTCGGTATAAATCTCAGCACCCTTTACCGCAAAATCAAAACCCTGGATGTTCAGCTACCGGACATCGACGGGCGAACCTCGCAAACCCAATAGCGGTAACTCTATCGCTGCAACATTGCATTTTGCAATGTTTATCCGCGAGCAGTCAAATCTCTCTGCTTAGTAGCTTATCGATTAACATACTTGTGTACAAGCCTTTACGTACTTATTGTGTGTGTCAAAAAAACTGGCACGGGGTTTGCTTTAAGTCGACTGAAAGGAATGGTGCAAATATGAAAATCGCAATTACATCACAAGGTCAGGATTTAGATTCGCAGGTTGATCCCAGATTTGGTCGGGCCAAGTTCTTTATCGTTGTCGATACGGAGGCTGACGGGTTTACGGTCACCGATAACAGCATGAACTTAAACGCCGCTCAAGGTGCCGGGATACAGGCCGGCCGCAATGTAGTCGAGCTTGGCGTGGAAGCTGTAGTCACCGGACATGTTGGCCCCAAGGCGTTCGCAACTCTGCAGGCCGGTGGCGTGAAGCTTTACACCGGCGCAGCTGGGACTATCGCCGAGGCTATCGAGCAATTCAAGCAAGGTAAACTGCAGCAGACCGACGCTCCGAATGTTGAGGGGCACTGGTCGTAGTAAATCGATTCGTTTGATCGCAAACAAAATTTGATTGTATAGGAATTTGTATTTATTGATCTCGCATTGAAGTAGGGTCGACAAAGTTCGTCCTAAGGACGTTAATTAAAAATCGCAGGAGACGAAAATGAAAATAGCTATCCCCATCATTAACGGTAAACTTTGCATGCACTTTGGCCACTGCGAGCAATTCGCCCTTGTGGAAGCGGACGAAACCGCAAAAACTATTTCCGCTACCGAATTTCTCACCCCACCTGCGCACGAACCGGGGGTCTTGCCCCGCTGGCTGCACGAGCAGGGAGCCAACGTCATCATAGCCGGTGGTATGGGACAACGGGCACAGGGGCTTTTTACTCAGAACGGTATTGCGGTTATCGTCGGTGCTCCTGCTGATACGCCGGAAGATATAGTAACGGCGTACCTTGCTGGTACCTTGGAAGCAGGCCAGAATGTCTGCGACCACTGACGCTACTCGTAGGCACCTCGCGGTAGCGAATGGAGCTTGAAAATGTCGACAACGAAATTATCAAGGCGACAGCGTCTTGAGTACATCATTGTTATTGTTGCAGCGATTACCATTGTGTTGGTGGGCGTGATGGTACAGTCTAAATCGCAACGACCGGTTCCTGCGGGACTGACCGTTGAGATGAGCATCAAGGAATTGGCTCCTCCGCTTGAGGTTACGGGTAAAGGCCTTGCACGCGAGTTGGGTTTGCCATTGCGCACCGGGAAAGGCAAACCCGTCAAGGCGATGGGCGTCACACAAGAGGAACTTGACCATGCCACCGAGCACATTCTGTCCCATCGCGCGACGACGTTGAAGTATTATGTGTTCGCAGCTATGGTCATCTTCGGACTGGTGTACCTAGTCCGCCTGGGACGCCCTGATGGGTCGCCCGTTGCTGAACGAAAGATCTGGTATCCACGATGGCCGTACGTCGCCACACTAATTCTGGCGGTGGTGATCTCTGGGTTTGCTCTCGGCAAGTCACCCAATCCGATGGAAGGCACCGTCAAGGTTTTCAAGAGCATGGTAGGCTTGTACCCATCTGTTGCTGACAAAGTGTGGGCGTTTGTTTTCTTTGCTGCACTTGCCGTTGTTGGTAGCAAGTTAATCTGCGGCTGGGCCTGTCCCTTTGGGGCACTGCAGGAGCTTATCTATCATCTTCCGATCTTGAAGAAACTCAAGAGGCGGAAGGTTCCCTTTATCATATCAAACACAATTCGAGTTGTGCTTTTCATCGCCATGTTGCTCATGCTGTTCGGCATCGTGGGCCGGCAGAAGGGGTTTGTCATCTACCATTACATGAACCCCTTCAACCTGTTTGATTTCGACATCGAGACTGTCTTTGTTGGCGCAACCATAGTAATAACACTTGTGCTGTCGTTAGGTTTCTATCGGCCGTTCTGTCAATTCATCTGCCCTTTCGGCTTGCTGAGCTGGCTCCTCGATCGGGTGAGCATCTTCCGAGTGAAGATAGACCGAGATCGCTGCACCAAATGCGGTGCATGTATCAGTGTGTGTCCACTCGATGCGGCAAAGGATCGTGTTGCGGGGAAAATATTGCCCGCCGACTGCTTCAGTTGCGCACGCTGCCTGAACGTTTGCCCGGCTGACGCAATCCACTACGGACTCGTCGGTAAGAAGTTTACGGATCAAGCGACACTCAGCAATGTAAAAGGAAAATAATAATGTGTGCGACCACTGAATCGAGTCAATCGAGTTCCGAGCTGCTGGAAGTAACCCGGCGCGACATGCATCCGCGGTGCATAGTGTGCGGCCGATCCAGCCCGGCCGGTCTCGGGCTGAAATTTCAGGTGCAAGGCGACGGGGGCGTAAGCGCAAGCTTTGACTGTCGCAAAAACTTCGAGGGATATGATGGAATGCTGCACGGCGGGGTGATATCATCTATCGCTGATGGCGCGATGACCAATTGCCTGTTCGCTCACGGTATTACCGCCGTGACCGCCGAGCTTAACGTGCGGTTCCGACACCCCGTAGAATTGGGCATGCCGCTGACGGTTACAGCAAAAATCACTCGCCGAACGGCTCCGCTGTTTTGTGTAGAAGCAAAACTTACGCAAGCCGACCAGCTCAAGGTCACCGCCACCGGCAAATTCATGGAAACTTCAGGCATCCCAAAAGCGTGAGAACAAAGCACACACCCGATCTGTTCCAGATCAAATCCCAAGTCAAGGGATGAGCAATTATTAAGGGTGATTAGAAGACAATTATTGCAATGACTCCCACAACCGGCTAGCGTATCAAATTCTCTGTTTGATTTTTTATACTTTTTTGGTGCAAGTAGAAATGAATAAAAGCAGCAAATTTCAGTTGGGCAATGTCCTGATTATTTCAATAGCGCATCTTTTGCACGATATTTACTCTTCATTTCTGGCGCCGCTGCTGCCTATGTTAATAGACAAGTTTGGGATGTCTTTATCGGCAGCTGGGTTTCTTTCGGTAGCCGGAAGATTGCCTTCCCTGTTGAATCCCGTTATCGGCCTTATCGCCGACAAGGTCAAAATTCGTTATTTCATTATTATTTCCCCGCTGGTTACATCTGTTGTCATGAGCCTGTTGGGTTTGGCACCAAACTACACTGCTCTGGCCATTATGTTGTTTGTGATGGGAATAAGTTCGGCTTGTTTTCATGTACCAGGTCCGGTAATGGCCCGGCAAGTTGCAGGTGATCGTATTGGCAAGGCGATGAGCTGGTATATGATTGGCGGCGAGTTGGCTAGAACGCTCGGGCCGCTGGTAATACTTGGTGCGGTTTACCTGTGGGGGTTGGGCGGCACATATTGGTTGATACCTTTCGGTGTCACAGCTACTGCGATTCTTTTTTGGCGTCTTCACAATATTAAAATATCCCAAGAGTTTCATCATAAAAAAAGGAAACCCAGCCCCGCTTCTGCTCTTCGCCAAGCTGCCCCGATGCTGCTAGTACTGCTGGGAATATCTTTTTTTCGCGGGCTGATGAAAGCATCACTTACTACATTCCTGCCGACCTATCTGTACGTCGAGGGTGGTGGTTTCTGGCGAGGAGGTATTTACCTTGCTATATTGCAGTTTGCCGGTGTGATGGGCGTTTTTGTAATTGGCCCGATTTCAGATCATATAGGTAGAAAAAACTCGCTGCTTATAACCGCCGTAGCTACCCCGGTGCTGATGTGGATTTTCTGCACGTGTAATAATTATCTTTCAATTCCCATACTGATACTAACCGGGTTTTTCCTTTTCGCTCCCAGCCCGGTACTTTTGGCAGTAGTCCAGGATCTTCGATCAAAAAGACCTTCGTTTATAAACGGCATCTATATGACAATCAGCTTTGTTGTCGGGGCGTCTACTATCTTGTTGGTTGGCGTTTTGGGTGATCATATCGGGCTGGAAAAGACATACAAACTTTCTGCCTTTTTAGCATTGGGAGCAATACCATTTGTATTTTTCGTTCCAGGCAAAAAGGATACTTCAAAATCACAGATTGTGATTTCCGAAAAAGAACTTGTGTAGGGCAAGGATGGCTTATAACCCAGAGGCCACCACGATCGCTCCTTCTCCATCGGTGGTACCATCGACCGGCCTTTTGCTCGATGCTCAAGAGGTCATTTTCGCAGAGCATATCAATGAGCCGTCAGAAACCGTAAAGTTTATAAACCCCAGCGAATTACTACTCCTCAATCCTTACAAAGGCAATTTTAGAACGATACGCAGCAGCAAGAAAAAACCACTCAAAATGGTTTTGAGATGCCACTGCAATAAAACACGTTTATTAGAAACTGCCACGAGCGAACTGTCCTTCGGGGCATAATGTTCGCCTGAGGATTTTTTGGTCAGAAGCACGTGAAAGCAACCTAACAGGGTATCCCTTCACAGAAAATTTGTAAAAAGTTACAAAAATGTCTTGCGCGATTGCGCATAAGGTGTTACACAATGCCAGATGAGTCATTTGGAGCAATAAATAAAGGCCTTAACGCAGCAAGTAGAATTGCTGACTGCTCGAGTTAAACAACTGCAAGCAGAGAACAAGCAGCTCAAGCTCGAGA